>CAYRLR010000203.1:0-5297 GCA_964424975.1 uncultured Anderseniella sp. | reverse complement strand
CTTTATCAACACAGAACAATTGCGGGCGGATAAGCTTGTTGCATGACACACTCCACGCAAGATGCTCCGCAAGCCGGAAAACCCGGGCTCAAGAGGTCTCTGAACCTTCCGCTACTGGTGCTTTACGGGCTTGGCACGACCATCGGGGCCGGCATCTACGTGTTGGTGGGCGCTGCAGCGGGACGCGCCGGCATTTACGCACCGATGGCCTTCATTGTCGCGACTATCGGCCTTGCTCCAACCGCCATCAGCTATGGTGAACTGGCCAGCCGCTATCCGGTGAGCGCAGGAGAAGCTGCCTACGTCAACGCCGGCTTCGGTTCACGCGCAATGTCACTCTTCGTCGGATGGCTGGTCATTGTATCAGGTGTGGTCGCGTCAGCCGCCATTGCCATTGGATGCGCCGGTTACATCCGCACCTTTGTCGATCTGCCGCCTTCCCTGCTGGTGACGGGCGTGATTGCATCCATGGGGCTGGTCGCTGCCTGGGGCATCATTGAATCGGTGCTGCTTGCATCCCTGTTCACGATCATCGAGGCAGGCGGTCTGATCGTCCTGATCTATGCCGGATTTGCCCACGAAGGTGACCTTTTCCTGCGGGTCCCGGAGACATTTCCGCCAATCGCGGACCTGGGCATCTGGCTTGGCATCGCCAATGCCGGCTTGCTGGCCGTTTTCGCCTTCATCGGCTTCGAGGACATGGTCAATGTGGCAGAGGAAACCAAGCGACCTCGCATCACAATGCCATGGGCCATCATTATCACGCTTGCCCTCACCACTATCCTCTACACGCTGGTGACAATGGTTGCCGTCCTGTCGGTTGCCCCCGCCGAACTCGCCAGGTCGCAAGCGCCGTTGAGCCTGGTCTATGAACGACTGACAGGCTCATCACCCGTCATGATGAGCGGCGTTGCCATATTTGCCACCGCCAACACCATTCTGGTGCAAATGATCATGGCGTCCCGGGTGATTTATGGCATGGCCGGACAAGGCACCATGCCGAAGCTGTTCGCCCGTGTGAACGCGCTCACCCATACTCCCGTTATAGCGACCATTGCAGTTGTTGCTGCCACGCTTGTTCTGGCACTGGGGTTCAACCTGGAACGGCTTGCCGAGATGACGTCACAGATTGTGCTGGTCATCTGGGCCCTGGCCAATATGGCATTGGTGCTGATCAAATGGCGTAAGGAACCTGCTCCCGCTGGTGCATTCATTGTGCCGATATGGGTTCCGATGACCGGTTTCGTGTTCAGTTGTGCCCTCATAATCCTCTCAGGCATTAGGTGATCCGATGTTTTGGTCGAACGCTCCCCTGCCGGCAAATCTGATGCTGTTTGCCGTCTGCTCAATAAGTGTCTGGCTGGCCGGCAGTGCACTGGCCCGGTATGCTGACGTGATTGCAGATCGCAAGCATCTGGGCAGAGCGCTGATGGGGCTGGTGTTTCTGGCTACCGTCACTGAATTGCCAGAGATTGCGACCACTTTCACAGCCGCCTTCAACAACAACGCATCTCTCGTGCTCGGCAACATGTTTGGCGGCATCACCATGCAGACCGCCATACTCGCCGTGGTCGATCTGTTTATTGTTCGTGGCGTGCTCACTCAGTATCCGCGCAAACCGACACACGCACTTGAAGCGGCATTGTTGATCATATTGCTGTCGATACTGCTCGGCTTCTGCCTGTCCGGCGACGTGAAAATGGGTTTCCAGATCGGACTGGGAACGTCGGTTCTGGCCCTGGCTTACGGGTTGTCTATAAAACTTTTGCGCAGTTACGACGAAGAAGGCGACTGGGTACCCGTCGATCTGCCTGACGAAGTTACACAACCGACCCGGATACTGACGCAAAATTCGGTCGCCGACATGCCGACGAACACGTTGATACTGCGCAGTATCGTAGCCGCCGTTATCATTCTCATCTGTGGCGTTTTGCTGGTCCACAGCGCCGAAGCCATCGCCATGCAGACCGGGCTTGGAACAAGCTTCATCGGCGCTACAATTCTGGCTGCCTCGACGTCTTTGCCGGAACTCAGCACAACAATTGCCGCTGCCAGGCTGGGTGCCTACACCATGGCCATTTCAAATATCTTCGGCAGCAACCTGATCATGCTGGTTTTGCTGTTTCCTGCCGACGTGCTTTATCGAGAGGGTCCCATACTGGCAAAGGCCAGCCAAACCGAAATGCTCAACCTGGTTTTCGCTATCCTGGTTACCGCGATCTACGTTGTGGGCCTGCTTGTTCGACGCAAACCCAGCGTCTTCGGAATGGGGGTTGATTCTGCATGCGTCCTCGCGATTTATGTGGGTTCGCTGTTCGCGCTCTATCTCGTCCGCTGATGTCGTTAACACCCCTGACCATTGACGTCGGCATTTGTCAAACTTCCGATAGCGTGGGCCTCATGGTGCGCGGCAGGCGGGCTGCGCCAGGGCGTGAAATTACGGTCAGCCGCATTGATCGATATCATACGCCAGCGTGCCTCGAAATGCTTCAATCGTCCCCAATTGGAGGCGCATATGAGCAAAAGTTCTGCAAAAGCCCTGAAATGCCACAAACTCGTTTGTATAACAGCGGTGATGTTCCTGTTCAGCGGATTTGTGCCTGATGACGCTCAGGCGGCCCGCACGTGCATTTTCAGCTGGGCAGTACCAGGCACCTACAAGGTGTCGGGCAACTTCAGGGGTACAACCGAAACGGCCGCAGCGCGACTGACCAATGACTGCCGTGTTTTCTTCCAGGTGCCGGGTGTATTCTCCGGCGGACCTGTGAGACGATCGGGAAGCTGCCTCAGATTCAGTTTCAAGGTTGAAGGGGAACGCCGTGTATTCTCGGCAAGATGGTGCAACACCTACGGGATAGTGCCATGGCAGGGCCGCAATATTCGAGCCCGGGTAAGCCCGTGGAAAGCAGCGCCTGTCGAAACACCAAAGCGGCAGAACTTCAACAGAAAGTGATGGCCATGAAACACAAGTCGATGGTTCAATTTCCTGGTTGGCAGCGGGTACACTCGTACCTGGTCAAGGCGGGTGTGTTTGCCGCAGCCGCTATTGGCATATGCACGGTTCCACTACCACAAACACCGTACGCAGCCGTTCAGAGCACTCAGGAACAAGAGGTGCTTGACGGCAAGGAGCATGAATTTGGTGACGCATTTGTCGTATCGCTTGGCGGCAAGCTTTACGACGACTTCTGGGCTGGCACAGGCGCCGGTTCGCCAACAAGGCGCAACCCGGCATTTCCGGCGGACATGACGGTCAGTGACACCGACAGCTGGCGTTGCGTGTCATGCCATGGTTGGGACTATGACGGCGCCGACAAGGCATCCGGCAGCGAGCAGCAAGCCAAACAGTTCACAAGTTTACGCCAATTGCAGGGGTCTGATCCGTTCAACCTTAATGAGGCTTTCACCCGGGCCCACCCCGACCACCCGATCCAGACAACACGCGGTCTGCCGATGGACCTGCTGCTGCTGTTTCTGAGTGTTGGACAGTACGACACCAAGACCTCGCAGCCATCCGAAGTGGCGTCACCTGATCATATCAATCGCGGTCGTGACATTTTTGAGGGTGTGTGCATGTCCTGCCATGATCCCGATGGAAATTCCGGCTTTGAGGTGCGTCCCGGATTGCGCCAGAGTCTCGGCTGGCTGGCACGCAACAGGCCAAAGCGGTCAGCGCACAAGATCATCAACGGGGTGCCGGGCCAGAGCATGCTGGCCCTCCGGTTCATGGAGGAAAACGCGGTTGCCGATCTGCTTGCCTACCTGAAGACGCTCGATCCGGAGACCAAATAACGTGACGACGACTTATACCAAGGGAGCGGTTCGTGTTTCGGCCTGCCATGCCTGCTGCCCGATAACTGCCATGCACTGGAAATCAGGAGCGTCCAAAGCATCCCATGGATAAAAAACACCAATTCAATCTGAGCTATTTCCTGGTTGCATTCCTCGCCATCACCGCAATCCAGTTATGGCTTGGTTCCCGTGATGTCGTCCAGATTCCCTACAGCGAATTCCAGCAATTGGTGGCTGGCAAGGAGGTCACGGATATCGTGGTGTCCGAGAACCGCATCGCGGGCAAGTTCAACATACCAAAGGACGGCAAGACATATTTTCAAACCCGCCGGGTAGACCCTGAGATTGCACGTGAACTTGATACTTCCGGTGTCAAGTACACCGGTGCTACGGAAAACACTTTCCTGACCACCTTGCTGTCATGGATCGTGCCGGTGGCAATCTTCTTCGGCCTGTGGATGTTCGTGTTCCGCCGTGTTGCAGAGCGGCAGGGTCTCGGCGGCATGCTGAGCATCGGCAAGTCCAAGGCAAAGGTGTATGTGGAGAAGGATACAGGCGTCAGCTTCAAGGATGTCGCCGGTGTTGATGAAGCCAAGATGGAACTTCAGGAGATTGTATCGTTCCTCAAGGACCAGGACAAATATGCAATACTTGGTGCCCACGTTCCAAAAGGCGTGCTGCTGACCGGACCGCCCGGCACCGGCAAGACACTGCTTGCCCGTGCCGTTGCCGGAGAAGCCGGTGTGGCGTTCTTCTCCATATCAGGGTCCGAGTTCGTAGAGATGTTCGTCGGGGTCGGGGCGGCCAGGGTCAGGGACCTGTTCGAGCAGGCTCGAAAAGCTGCTCCGTGCATCATCTTCATTGATGAACTGGATGCCCTGGGCCGCAGACGTGGCTCCATGGGCAACTTCGGCGGCGGACACGACGAGAAGGAACAGACACTCAACCAGTTGCTGGCGGAACTGGACGGGTTTGACCCGCGCGCCGGGATCGTTCTGCTTGCAGCCACCAACCGGCCGGAAATCCTCGACCCTGCCCTGCTGCGTGCGGGCAGGTTTGACCGACAGGTCATTGTAGACCGTCCTGATCGCATTGGCCGTGCCGCCATCCTTGTGGTTCACATGCGCAAGATCAAGGCCGGTCCGGATGCCGATCCGGACAAGATCGCCGCCCTCACACCGGGTTTCACAGGCGCCGACCTGGCCAATCTGGTAAATGAAGCCGCCATTTTCGCGACCCGTCGGAGCGGCAAGAAAGTCACCCTGAAGGACTTCACCGAGGCGATGGAACGTATCGTTGCCGGCTCGCAGAAAAGGAGCCGGCTATTGAACGCTTCTGAACGCGAGCGCGTTGCCTTTCATGAAATGGGCCACGCGCTGGTTGCCGCTTCACTTCCCGGTTCCGATCCGGTGCACAAGGTGTCAATCATTCCACGTTCGATCGGCGCGCTCGGCTACACTTTGCAACGGCCAACCGAAGACCGCTTCCTAATTACAACCGACGAG
>CAYRLR010000202.1:0-5313 GCA_964424975.1 uncultured Anderseniella sp. | reverse complement strand
GCAGCAGGAGCAGGCATGCGTGCCGGCGGCGAAGTTCCAAAACAATATCAACTGATAGGCGGCGAAGCGGTGTTGCGCCATACAGTGCGGGCATTTCAACAGCATGCCGATGTCGACCATATCGTGGTTGTTATAGGTGAGAACCACGAAGAACTTTACGAAACAGCCGTTTCGGACGAGGACCTCCCCGCCCCGGTTCGAGGTGGCGCAACCCGCCAGGAATCGGTGTTTAACGGGCTGAGGGCGATCGCATCGCTGCATCCTCACATTGTCCTGATTCATGACGCGGCCAGGCCGTTCGTTGCCGCTGAAACCATTGCCGCCGTCATCGAAACGACTTCCCGGTACCCGGGTTGTATTCCGGCCATTGCGGTGGCAGATACACTTAAGCGTGAAAAAGCCGGCGTGATAGTCCAAACAGTGGACCGTTCAGGTCTGTGGGGTGCGCAGACACCACAGGGGTTTCGTTTCGAAGACATTCTGGCAGCTCATGCAGCCGCTGCGCGCAGCAGCCGGAATGACTTCACAGATGATGCATCGATTGCCGAATGGGCCGGGTTGAACGTCGCGATAATCCCGGGCACACCGGAAAATTACAAGATTACCACGACGTCTGATCTGCACCACGCAGACGAACGGTTAAGCACAGGAAAAACCAACATGCTGAGCGATATTCGAGTGGGACACGGTTATGACGTCCACGCTTTTGAGGATGGCGACCACGTTATTCTGTGCGGGCTGAAAATACCGCACACCCGGAAACTGAAGGGCCATTCCGATGCTGACGTCGGTCTTCATACGCTGACAGACGCAATCCTCGGAGCGTTATGTGAAGGCGATATCGGCAAGCACTTCCCGCCAACCGACGATAAATGGAAAGGCGCTTCATCAGACATATTCCTGGCACACGCGGCAAAACTGGTTGCCGACCGGGGCGGCCAGATCTCCCATGTCGACTTGACACTTATCTGTCAGGCTCCAAAAATGCGTCCTCATGTAGATGCCATGCGCGAAAACGTGGCGCGCATTATCGGTGTTGACGTGAGCCGGGTATCGGTGAAAGCCACCACCACGGAATGGCTGGGTTTTACAGGCCGCGAAGAAGGCATCGCAGCGGCAGCAACCGCTACTATCCGTTTGCCGGAGTGACCATGCATGTTTGATCGCCAGTTGATCATTGAGGCACAAGACACGCTGAAAATGCTGCGCGAAGGCGGGCTGATGCTGGTCACGGCAGAAAGCTGCACCGGTGGCCTGATTGCAGGACTGCTGACCAGTATCGCGGGATCCTCGGACATTGTCGAACGCGGTTTCGTAACCTATTCCAACGAGGCCAAATCTGAAATGCTGGACGTTCCCCCGGCCCTGATTGAGCAATATGGCGCCGTTTCGGAACAGGTCGCCCGTGAAATGGCTGAAGGTGCATTGCGAAACTCACGCGCAAATATGTCGATCTCCGTGACCGGCATCGCCGGGCCCGGTGGCGGGTCTGAGCAAAAACCGGTCGGATTGGTTCACCTTGCCTGCGCCCAGACGCAAATGCCCACCCATCATGTCCGCATGGCCTATGGTGACATCGGCCGCAATGAGGTGCGTCATGCCGCAATCGGTACAGCACTGGCCATGGTCCGGCAGTCAATCAGCCAGGGCGGCGCAATGCTGGTCTGACACTGAATGGATTGCTGATACCCTCACCAGTATCGCGAACGGCTGTCACGAGGACGAATGGATCGATGGTCATGCAAACCGCTCAAGGCAGGATTTTGTTTCAGCCACCAGGCGCGCCACCGTTTGAGCGGTTGTCGCTTGCCTGATCAGGCCAGCCGCTTGCCCGGACCACAAAGCCACAGCGTCGGGTCTGCCCGCTTCGGCCGATACCTTGCGCAATGGCCCAGTCATGGTGTTGACCAGCGGGAAGTCCGGCCAGTCGCTCACCGCGTCCATCTCGCTTGCATAGTCATTCACCAGCGTCCGGGCTATACGCCCGGAAAATGCCTTTGAAAGCATTGTGTCGTCGCCGGACGCCTTCAGTATCCCGGTTTTGTGCACCGGCGCGACCATGCTTTCGGGAGTGGTCAGAAAGGCCGTTCCGATCTGCACGCCTGCCGCCCCCAGCATCAGGGCGGCTGCGATGCCACGCCCGTCAGCAATGCCGCCTGCGGCAATCACCGGCACCTCGACAGCATCCACAATGCGCGGCACCAGCGCCATGGTTCCGGCCACGTTCGATGTGCCACGCGGCAGGAACCAGCCGGAATGTCCGCCTGCCTCGTAACCCTGCGCGATAACGGCATCGACCCCGCGGTCTTCGAGCCAGCGAGCCTCGGCAACCGAAGTTGCCGATGACAGCACGCTGATGCCTGCCCGTCTGACGCGTTGCACGAGCTGCGCATCGGGCAGTCCGAAATGAAAGCTGACGACCTTTGGCGATGCGTCCAGCACCGCATCGCAAATCGCATCATTGAACGGCGTGTGTCCATCGACCGGGTCGGGCACGTCGCCTGCCGCCATCTTGTCGTACCATGACGCCAGATGGGCACGTGCCGTGGCGGCTTTCGCCTGGTCCTGACGCGGAGGTACATTCACGAAGAAGTTCAGATTGACTGAACGATTGGTCAACGACCTTGTTCTGAGCGCTTCCTGTTTGATCCGATCAGGGCCAAACATCGCGCAGCCAAGCGATCCCAAAGCGCCGGAATTGGATGCTGCTGCCGCCATTTCAGGTGTCGTGGCGCCAGCCATTGGCGCTTGAACGATGGGATGTTCAATATCCAGTAGTTGGCAAAGCCTGCTGTCGCGCCACATCGAATGTCTCCCGGTTCTGGAATTGCCCGGTCAGCATACCCATATACGTTAAGATTGAAAACTTCTGAGGATTGCAAGCGATGAGACTGATCCTGAATATTCTTTGGTTGCTGTTTGGCGGCATCTGGTCCGCTATTGCCTGGTTCCTGGTTGGCGTGCTGGCTGCAATCACCATTATCGGTCTACCTTGGGCACGGTCGTGCTTCATGCTGGCCAACTACACTTTATGGCCTTTCGGTCGTGATGTGATTTCACGCGACCAGCTCTATGGACGCGAAGATATCGGCACCGGAGCCATGGGGCTCGTCGGCAATGTAGTGTGGTTTGTCCTGGCTGGATGGTGGCTGGCGGTCATGCACCTGACATTTGCGGTTGCAAACGCAATGACCATAATCGGCATCCCGTTTGCCTGGGCACATGTGAAACTGGCCGGTGCCTCGTTGTTCCCCGTCGGCAAGACGGTCGAGGACATTGATGTCGTTGATGAAGCCATGCGCCATGCGGCTCGTACTCGCGTCGACGAGATGCGTGGCTCAAACTGACATGCTCGAAAACTGTCAAATGATGAAATGGCCGCAGCGATCTTTTGAGTGATTTGCTGCGGCCATTGCCATAAAACGCTAATCCAGTTCAGGAATACGCAGAACCTGGCCCGGATAAATCTTGTCCGGATGGCTCAACATCGGCTTGTTGGCTTCAAAAATCACATTGTATTTTGATCCCTTGCCCTTGCCGTAATGCTTTTCCGAGATTTTCCACAGATTGTCGCCCTTCTTGACGGTGTAGAACACCGGGTCTTTCTGAGCAGGCGCAGTCAGTTTGCTTTCGACCTTGGACACACCGAGCGTATTGCCAACCGCGATGATCGCTTTTTCCAGAATTGACTGGTCAGCCACATCACCTGTGACGATAGCCTTGTCGCCATCAATCTCCACCTTCACGTTTTCCGTGCCGAGCTTGTGTGAATCAAGCTCCTTTTTAAGAGCGTCAGCAGTGGGTGCATCATCACCACCGATGCCCAGCGCTTTACCGGCGCTTTTGATGAAATCGAAAATTCCCATAACGTTCTCCTTGATGTATTCTTGGCTGTATTTGCAGTTTCATCCATATGTGGCCTACTTATGCCCTGATCGTCTAGCAAAAATGTTGGTCAGATTTTGGATGCAATCCATTCGTACGGTAACTGTACTTGCACCGGCAGCTAACGTCGGCTCTCCGGATTTGATAAAAAGCATCAGCCACGGCGCCTGTTGACACCAGCAGCCATGCGGCTTTGTTGCGCATAGGCCCGCATACAGATTGCCGGACTTTGGAGTCTGGCGTTTTTCAGTTGGCGAGCCTGCCAACTCTCCGTTAGGTTCAGATCAACACGTCAACACCTGAACGGGAGGCACATGCCTTGAAACTTCATCACAATCCGGCCTCACCCTTTGTACGCATGGTCACGGTAACCGCGCACGAACTCAATATCTCCGACCAGATCGAACTGATTGACACCGGGGTCTTCCTGCCGGATCGCGTCAATGACGCGGTTGCCGCTGATAACCCCCTCGGCAAGATACCGGCGCTGGTTACAGATCACGGAACAGCCCTGTATGACAGCCGGGTCATCTGCGAGTACCTGTGTCACCACGCGGGCGACAAGCAACTGTTGCCGGATGAACCGGTATCCAGATTTCGAATTTTGACATTGCAGGCACTGGCTGTTGGTTTGATGGATGCAGGTGTATCACGACGCTATGAAACAGCGGTGCGTCCGGAGGAAAAACGGTGGCCGGAGTGGGTTGCACGCCAGCACACCCGCATGCAAGCCGGACTGGACGAACTGGAAAACAACTGGTCTGATGAACTTGCCTCGGTAAATGCCGGCTCCATCGCGACCGCTATTGTCCTGGCCTATTTCGATTTTCGCTACGGCGACCTTGGCTGGCGTGACGCCCGGCCGAAACTGGCTGCGTTTTATGAACAGTTTGCAGCTCGCCCCTCGATCGCTGCCACGCAGCCACCAGCCTGAGTGGTGCCTGCCATGATCCGCATTATTGAACATCCCGGTTTTCTGGTCAGCACAATCATGCTCAGCCTGGCTGCAGGCCTGTGGTGGATGATGTGGGCACACATGGGAAATGCAGCGCCCATGTCCGACATGGCCATGATGGTGAACTGGAGTGTAAAAAGCCTGACCGGCACATCGGCAATGTGGCTGTTCATGATGCTGGCCATGATGCTGCCCGCCATGGTGCCGATGGTCGCCACCTATGCCCTGGTCTCGAAAAACGAGGTGCGTGGAGCAGCGCTTGTACTAAGGGTCGTCGTGTTTGCTGCCGGCTATTTTTCGTTGTGGGCGGTGTTTTCAGTTGCTGCAGCAATCTTGCAGACTGCACTGGCCCAGACACCGTGGTTTGAGGCCGGCGGGACCCAGGCATTGCCGGCGGCGTCCGGTGCGCTGCTGATTGCAGCCGGTGCCTGGCAACTAACCCCGATCAAGGATGCCTGCCTGCAACACTGCCG
>CAYRLR010000201.1:1649-5314 GCA_964424975.1 uncultured Anderseniella sp. | reverse complement strand
CGAACGCGCGGTCATCGAAAACAATCATCCCGGCCAGAACGTCTATATAGGCCAGGCGCTGCGAAAACCCGGGACGGCCCTGTCGGGTCGCTGCAAGGATGACGACTTTTTCGCGCTGACGGCGTTTTATGCCGATATCGATGATGACGTCACTGCCACGGCGTCCATCAATTATCGCAATCGCGGCTGTCCTCCCACCGGCGTGGTGGTCACCGGCAAGCACCCGCACCTCAGGGCCCAGATGCTGTGGCGTCTGAAGGAACCGGTGCGCGATGCGCAAGCATGCCGGTCCCAGAACGCAGCGCTCGCACATGCCCTGGATGGCGACCCGTCGGTGATCAACCCGGGCCGTGTCCTGAGACTTGGAGGCTCGATTGCCTGGCCGGTCAAGCAAGGCCGGATTATCGAGTGCACACAGTTCCTGGACTTCGATGACGGCCGCCCCAGGATCTACCTGCCGGAGCAAATCGCGCAAGCATTCCCGCCAGTTGAGGTCGCTCCTGCAACACGGCATAGCGGGTCAGCACCCCTGGCACCTCAGCCACCCGGCGTGGCTTCACCACCCAGCACAGCCCCCTCTACGCCATCGACACTTCCGATTGGCACGACCGCCGTCTGCGTCGAGGCCTGCATGTCCTCCATCCAGGCAGGCGATCACTGGCATGACAACATGCTCCGCCTGGTCGGTCACTGGATCGCTCGGGGCTGGTCCGACGCCGAGATCCTCGTGGCGGCCGAAGCGTTCACGCTTGCCGGCTACACCATTGCCGATACCCGCCGTGACGCGACCCGGATGATCGAGGGTGGGCGCAGCAAGTGGGCGGTACCTGATCCGGCTCCGATCATGGGCAACGCCGAGCCTGTCTCATCAAGGCCGTCTATTATCGATCCGCGCACCTGGGCTGGTCAGCCTGTGCCCCAGCGCAGATGGCTGGTCGAAAACTGGATCCCGATGGCTCATGTGACGGCGCTGTTCGGCGACGGGGGCCTGGGCAAGACGCTCCTTGCCCAGCAGCTTCTGACCAGTGTTGCCACCGGTCGCGAATGGCTGGGGCAACCGGTGCCACGGCTCAAGGCGTTCGGGCTCTTGTGCGAGGACCATGCCGATGACCTCCACATCAACCAGGAGAATATCAACCGGGCCTTGTGGCTCGATTATCGAGAGCTGGGTGATATGAGGCTCTGGCCAAGTGTCGGCTTTGACAACCTGCTGATGACCTTTGATGGCCATGATGCCGGCAAGGGGGAATTGACCGAATTCTTCGCCATGCTGCTCGAGGAGGTCACCTCGTTCGGTGCTCGCCTGGTTGTCCTGGACACCGCGGCCGATCTGTTTGGCGGCAACGAGAATGTCCGTACCCAGGTGCGCCAGTTCCTGGCCAATGCCTGTGGTCGGCTTGCCCGTGAGATCGACGGTGCGGTTGTGGTGTGCGCGCACCCTTCAGTCAGCGGCATGGCGAGTGGCAGCGGATCCAGCGGCTCGACCGCCTGGAACAATACCGTGCGCTCTCGCCTCTACCTGACACGGGCCGCCGATACCGATGGTGAAGAAGCCGATCGCGACCTGAGGATCCTGTCACGCAAGAAGGCCAACTACGCCCGCTCGGGCGAGAGCATGACGCTACGCTGGCTGGACGGCGTCATGGTGCCAGAGTGCGAGCCCACACCTCACGACGACAGTGATATCCGCGCGCAGGTGCTCCACGAGATTGCGCGCGCCTGGGATGATGGCCAGCCCTACAGCGACGCCCCCCAGGCCCGAAGCCGCTTCATCCTGGCGCGTCTGCCACAACGGCTTGATCTCCCCAAACCCCAGGTCGAACGCGCCTATCTCGCACTTCTGGACAGCGGTCTGATCCGAACCGAGCTGCGTGATCGGCATGGCAATCTGCGGGGTCTGAAGCCGATCAAACGCATGGATGAACGAGCAGGAGGAGACATCTGATGGGGTCAAAAACAGGCAAAACAGGTCTGCGAAGGTTGCGAAAGTTGATTGCTAAGTCATTGAAATCATTATGCGAAGGAGTTGTGCGAAGGTTGCGAAGGTTACCAGCTAAGTCATTGATTTTGCTTGCGAAGGTTTGCGATGCGAAAGTCCCCCATACCCCCTATGCGCTACGCGCGCGCATGGGCGCGCGAGGCGTTCTGGTCTGGAGGGTGTCATGAGACGGCAGATCGACAAGGGCCCCGATGCTGTCAACGATCCTGCCAGCAACCCGGCGGCGCCGTCGGCTTATCGCATCCAGGCCATGGTCGACGGGCTCGATGAGATCGCCCACGCCATGGAGCGCACCTGGGGGGTCGATCGGCTCAGGCTGGCGGTGTCGGATTTTCTTAGGGCAAAGTTCGACGAGCAGAAGGACCGGCTCGATGCAGCCCTTGCCCGCGATGACGAACGTCTCGTCGCGCTGCAGGTCGACGGCATGAAGCGGGCCTGGGCGACGCTCGACCGTTCGGCTCGTGAAGCAGGAGCGCTGCCCCTGTCACCGGAGGTCTGGGAATGCGTTCTGCCGGAGACCGGTGAGATCGTGTCGCTGGTACGCACCCGGGCGGACGCTCACCATGTGGCGCGAGACTGCCGGGTGTTCACGCTCACCGAGGTGGCGCTGCTGATCGAGGCGCTCGGGCACAGCGTGCTGCAGGTCAAGGACCGGTTTCCTGGCGCCAGCATCATCGGGCTTCGCGCCAAGCCGCCGATCGACTGGACGGAGGGTGATCCGATGCCGTTCTGACACAAGCCCCAAAACAAGCGGACGACGACGGTCAGTGCCTGGAAGCTACCCGACCGTCGCCATCCTTCACCACGAAACACCCACCTGAAGCAGGAGGACCTCCCATGGCTCCGATAACTTTGACCTTGCCTGAAGCAAAGGCAATCCCTTCCTTGCCCGATGCCCGACCATCGCTGACGTCGGTTCTTGCCCTCGACCTGGGCACCACCACTGGCTGGGCACTGCAGGCGCCCGATGGCCTGATCACCAGTGGTACCGTGTCGTTCCGCCCGGCGCGGTATGATGGCGGCGGCATGCGCTACCTGCGGTTCGTCAACTGGCTGACAGAACTCGAACACGCCGCAGGCCCCATTGGCGCCATCCACTACGAGGAAGTTCGACGGCATATCGGAACAGATGCCGCCCACGTTTACGGCGGCCTGATGGCCTCGCTCACCTCGTGGGCCGAACTGCGTGGTGTGCCCTACCAGGGCGTGCCCGTGGGCACCATCAAGCGGTTTATCACCGGCAAGGGCAATGCCGACAAGCAGGCGGTGATCGCCGCGGTGAAGGAGCGCGGGTTTTCTCCGGCCGATGACAACGAGGCCGATGCCATCGCCATCCTGCTGTGGGCGCTGGCAACCCGGGGAGGTGTGCGATGAACACACCCACCATCCTCGATGAAGCGGCCAGGATCCTGGGCGAGCGCAACGGAGCTTATGGCGAGCCTGCCGAGTGCATGGCGGCCGTTGCTGCGCGTTGGTCAACGACCCTCGGTGTGCCGGTGACGCCGGCCCAGGTCGTGCTGTGCATGATCGACCTGAAGCTGGCACGCCTTGCCCATGATCCCGGACACCACGACTCGGCCCTCGATATCATCGGCTATGCCGCCCTGCTCGGGGAGGTTCGCCCATGAAGTGGTTTCCGAGAGGCTATGGCGGCGAACGCCGCTGC
>CAYRLR010000201.1:0-1549 GCA_964424975.1 uncultured Anderseniella sp. | reverse complement strand
GGCACTTCGGGGTTACGGAAAAGCAGGCGCGCGATGAACGCCTGGCCACGTCCCTGGGACGCCTCGCCTGGAAGCGGGATATCAGCACCGAGCAGTACGAGGCAGGCCTGCGGTTTGGCGAGCTATACCACCGCCACCACCTCATCCTCGGCCTGCCGGTGCCGTCGCCAAGTTCCGTTGCCGGGTTGCTGATCGCCGAAGGTATCTTCGGAGGCTCCCGGACGGATCCCGATCCGGACGTGGTTGAAACAGTGCGCGATCGGTTCGATACCGCAATGCGAGCGCTGGCAGATTGCGATCGCGAGCAGCGACTTGCCCGCGGTGCCAAACCCTCGCAGCTGGTCTACCGCGTCGTATGTGTCGATGAGGATACCCGGCGATGGCCCGAGTGCGATCTCGGGAACTTCCGGGTGGCGCTGAATGCGCTGGTGCGGGTGTTCAGGTGCTGAAACCGCTCACAGCAGAGAAAATAATCGTTCGCAAGTCTCACAATTGCACGGTCGTGTCTGCGAAGGTGTGCGCAACTGTGTGTAATTGTGCGTATGAGTTAAGTGCATGTAATAGTTCATTTTTCCTGTTGACGAACAATCTGGAACCGAATAAGTTCCGAAATGTGATTAGACGAAATCCGCCCGGAGCTGCAGCCTCGGGCGTTTTCGTTTTCGATACGCTCTCCCGCCTTCCAGCAGTTCCACAGGACGCCCCCCATGCAGATCACCGAGATGCCGGTCGATCGGCTCGTTCCCTATGCGCGCAATCCACGCAACAACGCCAGCGCCATCGATACGGTAAAAGCCTCGATTGCCGAGTTCGGCTTCCGCCAGCCCATCGTCGTTGACGAAAACATGGTTGTGATCGTCGGTCACACCCGGCTCGAGGCCGCGAAGGCACTGGGGCTCGAAACGGTGCCGGTCCACGTGGCCGAGGGCCTGACCCCGGCCCAGGCACGCGCCTACAGGCTGATGGACAACCGGTCGGCTGAGAACGCCGAATGGGACGACGAACTGCTCAGGCTCGAGTTCGAGGACCTGAAGCTCGAGGGCTATGAGCTGGATCTGACGGGTTTTGATGACGATCAGCTTTCAACGCTATTGGCAGGAGAAACGGGTGAGGGACTGACCGACGAGGACGATGTGCCAGAAGTGCCGGCTCAACCTGTGAGCAAGCCTGGTGATCTCTGGCAGTTGGGTCAACACCGGCTGTTGTGTGGTGACGCCACGGTGCTGAGCGACGTGGAACGACTGATGGAGGGTTCTCTGGCCGACATGGCCTTCACCGACCCGCCCTACAACGTCGATTACGGCAACGCATCGAAGGACAAGAAACGCAGACACGACAGGCGTATTCTCAACGATGCGCTCGGCGAGGACTTCCAGCGCTTCCTCTACGATGCCTGCGTCAATCTCCTGCTGGTAACCAAGGGGGCGTGTTATGTCTGCATGAGTTCGTCGGAACTCCACACCCTGCAGCGCGCCTGGCTCGAGGCCGGTGGCAAATGGTCAACCTTCGTGATCTGGGCCAAGGACAACTTCACGCTGGGCCGTGCCGA
>CAYRLR010000200.1:0-5324 GCA_964424975.1 uncultured Anderseniella sp. | reverse complement strand
CGGGGCCACGGGGGTTATTCTCTAGTGTGGTGGTTGCGGGCTTGGCCGGGATGCCGCCAGTGAGCGGGGGCGGGTCGCGGGGGTAAAAGGTTTCGATGCCCCATTCCATGTTCGACAGCGGGCCGGGTTGGAATGCAGTCGAATTTACACCCTCCTGGTTGTAGCGGATGATCCGTTCATCATCGCGCGACGTGACATCCCATAGCCAGGTCAGTTCCTCGATTGAGTAGTCGCGGTCTTCGACGGCGTCACCGCGAACCATCCAGACAACCTGGATGTCGGTTTCCTGCAGTGTTCTGGGGATGAATCGATAGCCGACAATGTGGTCGGCGTATGCCAGAAAGCTGTTCAACGGACCTATCATCACATCCGTCGCTCCGCCGTCATATCCGGCAATGTCACCCAGCAGCGGCGCTACCGGTTCACCTGAGCGCGATCCGGTCTTGTAGCCCGGATACAGCGGATACCGCCGGTAGTAGATATCGCTGCCCAGGTTCTCCGCGTCCGGTCCGGTTTCGTTCAATACATCTGCAGGAAGACCGGCCTGGTACGAATTTTCGGCCAGCGCCGTCAGCAGGTCGTCAGTCATGGATGCCGGGTCCTTCAGGCTGTGCGAACGCGAATACTCCTTATGTGCAGGCGCACAGTGATAGCATTCCAGATAGTTCTCCAGCGCCAGTTTCCAGTTGGCCGGCACCGGGAAAGATGCGGTGCGGACGACTTTCAGATCATCGATTCCGAAAGGCGCTGTGAGCGGTGCGAGCCGCTGCAAAGCCGGTTCGATTTCCGGCGGCTGATCGGACAGACACACGAATATCAGACCCTGGAATACTTTCAGGCTGGCCGAAAAAAGGCTGTAGTCAGCGCGATCAAATTGTGCGTCCATCTGACGATCGGTTCGCAGGCTGCCATCAAGATCATATGTCCAGGCATGATAGGGGCAGGACAGCACGGAGGTCTTGCCGGATGCTTCCAGACAGACTCTGGAACCGCGGTGGCGGCAGACATTGATGTGCGCATGAATTTTGCCTTGCCGGTCCCGCACAACAACAATCGATTCTGATGCGTAGTCGAACCTGAAGAAGTTTCCAGGCTCGGGGATCTGGCTCACATGGCCAACCCAGATCCAGTTCTTGTTCCAGAATGCCTTGATGTCGTGATCAAAAACGGCAGGCGAGGTATAGAAAGTCCCGGAAAGTGCAAAGCCCGGCCGGCGGGTCTTGACCAGTTCCCGGACGGTGGCAATCGTGGCTTGATCCACTGATACTTGCATGTCGAAACTCCCCTTCAGGTGCCGGACAAGGCGGTTATCTCCCGCCTGAATAATGCAGACTCAATTTCTGTTTTATCCTTCTCGAAATTGCGTGCTGCCATGTGACCCGAATAGACAGCATCAGCGATCAGGCCGGGGGCTGCAGCATCACCGATCAATTCAAGTGTTGCCAGTTCAAGGCTGTGAGTGCCTGCCTGGCGTAGTTCATCAAATAATCGGGTGACCCGGTGTCTTTCAGTTACCAGAACAATTGCGTCGCAGGCCAGCTCGTCCGGCTTTCCCGTGAAGGTGCAGGCCAGCTGGCAGGATCCGGCAGCAATCGTTTTCAACTGTTTATGAGGCAGGATGGAAACGCCTTTTTCCAGTAGAGAGGTCTGTATTCTGGTCTGCTCGAGGGTTGCCTCGGTCCAGGGAGACACAATGCTCGCCGGGGTGACGAAACTGACGTTTCTGCCCAGCACTGCAAGGTGTTCTGCAATGACGCCGGCCAGGTAGGCCTGATCATCATCGTAGATGACCACCCGGCCGGCAGGCGGCAGTCTGCCTTGCATGATGTCGTCCGGCGTGAAGACTGACGCTGTATCGTTGATCTGAACGGGCGCTCTGGACGTTCTGCCGATACCGTCGCGCCGCCAGGTTGAGCCGGTTGCGATGAACACGTTTCGAATGCCCAGTTCGCCAATGTGGGATGCATCAAGTCTGCTGTTCAGAAAAACCTGCACATTGCCACGCTGGGCAAGGTCATATGTCCGGTGATCGGCAACCCTTTTCCAAGCGCCGAGACCGGGCAGGGAGGACTCGCGGGTCACCCGGCCTCCCAATTCGTCTCCGGCTTCGGCGAGGGTTACCTCGTAGCCGCGTTTCGCAAGCTGCATGGCGCACTCAAGACCCGCCGGTCCGGCGCCCACGACGAGCGCGTCATGCTCCTGTCCCTTGGTCTCTATTTTCTCCGGATGCCAGTTGCGCCGCCATTCTTCGCCCATTGTCGGATTCTGCGTGCAGCGGATGGGTATTCCGAGACTGTCACAGGACACGCAGATATTGCAGCCGATACATTCGCGAATTTCCTCAACCCTGCCGTCTCGTATTTTGTTTGGCAGGAAAGGATCGGAGATTGAAGGGCGTGCAGCGCCGATGAAATCGACGATGCCGTTTTTCACCAGCGAGACCATCAGGTCCGGTGATCCCAACCTGCCGACGGCAACAACCGGCTTTGATGTAAGGGTCTTGACGAAGCTGATATAGTCCGTCTGATAGCCATCCTCCGGCTGGAACCGGGTTGTTGCTGAATCATTGGACCAGTTGGACACATTGACATCCCACAGGTCGGGAATGTCGGCGAGCATCTCTACCACTTCGCGGCCTTCGACGGTTGACTGCATGCCGGCCGGCCCCATCATTTCATCGACGGCCAGACGCAACGCCACGGCACAGTCATCGCCTATGGCTTCCCTGGTATCTTCAAGCAGTTCGCGTGTCAGACGCGCGCGGTTTTCCAGGCTGCCGCCATACTCGTCGGTGCGGTCATTGTATTCACTCAGCAGAAAATGATGCGCAAGTGTCATGCGATGGCCGGCATAGACGTAAACAACATCAAAGCCTGCCCGCTTGGCGCGCAACGCTGCATCCCTGTGCCATTTACGAAAGGTTTTTATGTCGGTTTTGTCCATTGCCCTTGCCTGTTTGGGGTAGGTCAGGTCGATAGACATGTCGGACGGGGCGAGGACCGGGGCTCTGGACAGGAGATTGGCTGCATGGTTTCCGTTGTGGACCAGCTCAATCGCGGCCAGCGCACCTTTCCCGTGCACAGCGTCTGTCATCAGGCGCAGTGCCGGGATGTCCTGATCGTCCCAGATACGCTGTTCGGGAAACGGTGACAAATCGGAAGACGGGTGAATTTCCGCTTCCTCGGTACTGACAACGGCCCAGCCGCCTTCCGCCTTCATGGCCCGCATGGCAGCATGCGCACGGGGACGCAAATGGCCCAGGCCGCAACAGTGAGGAACCTGGTAGAAGCGGTTGCGTGCGGTAACCGGGCCAATCTTCACAGGTTCAAAGAGCACCGCGTATCTGCTGTCATCCGCCATGCGTGCACTCCAGTTCGAAATCAAATCGGTGTTGACGGGGTGGCCTGCTGCGCAGTTGACGTCAACTGTTGAATTTATGGACGATCATTCATTTTATGATGCAATTGCGATTGAGAGTCAAATCATCCTATGATTGCGAAATGTGCGAAGTGCACGGTCTTTTCCTTTGTATTTGCGAGCAAACGACAAGTTGAACAGCATACACAACCAACAAGCTGAAGATCAGCAACCGCGGCGGTATTCCAGCGAAGACAGCCGCCGGCAACTGATCGATGCGACGCTCGATTCAATAGTGGAAATCGGCTTTTCCAGCACGTCGATAAGCGAGATCGTCAATCGCGCCGGATTGTCGCGCGGTATGGTTCACCTGTATTTTGACAACAAGAATGCCCTTCTGGTGGCCGCGGCAGACCATGCCGCCAAGGCCTATTACAGCAGGCTTTCCAATCAACTCGCTGAGACCGTTTCATGCCCACAAGCGATTCTTGAAACGGTTATTCTGAGTGATCTGGGCGAGGCACTTCTGAACCAGCGGTCAGTGAAAATCTGGTTTGCATTCCGGGGTGAGGCCCATTCCAACAAATCCATCGCACAATTCAGCGATACGCGTGACAAACCGCTGCGCGACCTGATTTTCAAGGCATTTCTTGAAATCACCACGGCGCAGCAACTGTCCGAACCGGGCAAGATTGCCAGGGACGCGACACACGGTACCCTGGCTATGCTGGAAGGCATGTGGACGGATTATCTATTGCATTCCGATTCATTCAGCAGGGCATCGGCGGCGCGCATCATATTCCGGTTTCTGTCAGCGCTCTTCCCGCAACATTTCTGTCTTGATGGTGCGATCCTGCCTCACGATGAACCCTGTTCGCCAGCATAGAAGTACCGGCGTAACTGATTTCCGCGCATCCTGGAATCTGGGGGCTGACAGTCAGGTCCGCACGTGAAGACCTGTAAGGCGAGGGGGCTGGTCCGGGTCCCCGGTGCCTGGTTTCGCCCGCTGTAACTGGTTATGCCCGGTTTCCAAGGTTGTTCAGTCTGCTGTTGCCAAGGACTGCCAACAGCAGGGCGCGGCCTGACTTCAGTATGGGATACAATAGTCTGGACAGGGTTTTTGACCTGAAAATCAGAAAATTTACCCGGTTGAAAACCCCGGTTCGAGTGCTCAGCAAGGCAAGTGTATGGATGGCATCTGCGCCGTGATACAGCTGGTCGCCGATCTTGAGCACAAAGCCTTCGTCCATATCAATTCGGGCAGCGTTGATTTCTTCCATGATGGGTGGATTGTCGCGTGCATCAAGCAGTTCGAATGTGCCTGCCGCCTGCCTGATTGACAAGTGCTGGGTGTAGTTCCGGCACACCGGGCAATCTCCGTCATAGACTAGAATGATTGCAGGTTCTGTCATGGCTTCAGTTCAGCTTTGCCGTGATACAGTTCACCACATATCTTACCTGCATAGTCAAACGTCGTCGGCCCGGTCCATCGGATTTCCATTATTGCGTGCGGCACTCTTTCAGGCCGGATCGGGTCTCGCAACAACTGCAGCTCCGTGATGATAAATCTCAGGGGAATACCGATAAACCTGGGGTTGTCCGATAGAAAAGCCTTCAGGGAAGCCACGTGTATCGGCTCACAGCGAAAAATGAAAAATCTGTTTTCGTCAACGAGGTCACGGACCTGATACGTGGTTGAAGGTATCTCAAATTCTCCAAAGCGACTGTCAAACAGGTGCAGCACCGGTTGGGGATGTGGGATTGTGTACATGCCGTAACCGCCCAGTTTCCAGGGATTTATCAGGTCCCGCGATACCAGGTTCAAGTGGACGACGATCCACACTGAATGCAGCACAACAAGCGCAACTATTACAAGCTTGCGGAGGGACCAGCCCGCTGAATCCGAGAATGGCAATCTAAACCACATAGTCAATAAACCTCCCGATCCCATGAAGATCTATCAACAA
>CAYRLR010000199.1:5004-5349 GCA_964424975.1 uncultured Anderseniella sp. | reverse complement strand
ATGACAGGAAATCCTCTTCAATCACATCGTCATCATTTGCAAGAGTTTTGGTTTCGACGCCGGTGCGCTCGTAACCGCTCGGAGAGTAACTCACAACCCACTTCACATTATCGATGAACGCAGCACCCAGATCCCATTGATGCTCCAGAGCATAGCGGCCCCGGTACAGGTCGAGCTTGCGATCATAGTCATTTACGACCACCCCCGTCGGGTCGCCGGTAGATGAGCTATATTCCGGCCCGAGCACACTATCATAGCGCACGTCGGTGGTGCGGCTCAGATAGTCGCCCGACAGTTCGAACCTGTGCCTGTGCGACGGTGTGAAGACCAGCTTGCCGAGCCCGC
>CAYRLR010000199.1:0-4994 GCA_964424975.1 uncultured Anderseniella sp. | reverse complement strand
CTTGTCCGTGGGATCGAGCTTGTTGCATGGCGTTGCGCCTGAGCCGATATTGCGGGGGCAGCCGTAGATACCGCCATCGGCCCTGGCCTTGTCGAACTTCGCTTCGTTGGCATGGGTGTATGATACTCCGCCCAGAACGCTCAGGAACGGGGTCATTTGAGTTGCAAATGTGGCCGCCGTGTTGAACTCGTTGTCGAGGCTGTCGAACGAGGTTTCCAGTTCGCCTCCCATGGTCTTGCCGTCAACCAGGATATCTTCCGGATCGATGGTCTGCACCGCAACGATGCCGCCCAGCGCGTCTGCACCCCACAAGACAGATCCGGGCCCGCGCACGATGTCGGCCTGTTTGGTGAAGTTGAGGTCGAAATAATCCCGCGTGCCGTCAATGATGCGTTCGGGAATACGTGCGCCATCCACCTGCAACTGCACCCGGTTGCCGCTGACGCCGCGAATGGTGAAGCCGCCAAACGTGTTGAACGGGTCTGTGCCGGAGGTCTGGCGATTGACCTCCACACCCGGCTCGTAGCGCACCAGCTCCTGAATGTCGGTGGTGAACCGGTCAGCCAGTTGTTCCTGGCTGATAACGGTAATATTGGCATTCACATCAAGCGGCTTGCGCCCCTGCCGGTCGCCCAGAATGGTAATTTGTCCAATCGAGATAGTATCGCCGGACGTGTCCTGCTGCCCGGCTGCGGTTGCTTCGTGATCGGATGCGCTCTGGGCGTGACCGTAACCGACTGAAGACAATAGTGTAGCGCCCGCCAAAATGGCGGTGATGGAGAAACGATTCATGATTAGGCCCCCTTTGCCTGCTCAATTTTTTTGGAATTGGCTGGCTAAAGGCAATTGCGCCCCAAGGCTGGCTTGACCCTTGATTACAATAGCCGACTGATTTAGTCAACTATTATTGACTGCCGGTTCCCGAGCATCAATCCCGGCAGGATGACCTGCACGTCCCGCTGTCACGCAAAAGGAAAACATCATGAATGCGATCACCCCGAGAGGCATTGAGCTTAACCTCGATGCAGTTCGCCCGATGGACGCGATCGGCGTTGCCCGCACACTGCTGCGCACCACCCGGGTCACTTCACTGGCAACGCTCGACCCGTCGGGATTTCCGTACTGCACTGTAACCAACCTGATCGTCGAACCCGACGGGACACCAGTTATATTCACGGCCCGGCTAACAATCCACGCCCGCAACCTGGAAGCTGATCCGCGCGTCTCGATCACGGTTGCAGACACGCGAACCGACGTGATGATCACCCCGCGCCTGACCCTCAGCGGCCGCGCAGAGCAGGTGCCGACCGGCAACATCGCTGCGCTCAAGACGCGATACGCGGAGCGTTTTCCCAAGTCGAAACTCTATCTCTCCCTGCCGGATGCGCTGTTATACCGGATCCGCACCGACGCGGTGCAGCTCAATGGCGGCCCGGCGCAGAACGCCAATGCCGTGACGCCGCAGGACCTGCTGACGGATCTGGCACCGGCCTCAGCACTCATGGCCGAGGCACCTGCACTGGTGGATGCGCTGAATGAAGGCGACATGGCCGCCCGGCTGGCGGCAGCAGCAGGGGCAAGCCCGGGGCGCTGGCGGGGGTCAGTGCGATCGATCCGGAAGGTGTCGACCTGAGCACTGCTGTCGATCTGGCACGGCTTTGGTTCAGCGATCCGGTGACCACGCGCCAGCAGTTTGATGCAGCGCTTGCGGGTGTCTTCGCTCTGCGGCCGGTCTCCTGAGACCGCACTCTCGCGGCAAGCGCATGTTGGAATGACCCTATACCAGGGGCAGTAGAACCTGCCCCTGGTAAAAGCCGCATGTTTTCAGTGGTCACGCGAATTCGTTGTCTGATACGGTTGGCCAATGAACCAGCAAGCACGCATCCCTGCCTTTTGTACGCAATGTCGATCACGATGCGGTTGCACCGCGATCGTCGAGGACGGCGTGTTACTCGGCATCGAGCCGGACCCGGCCCATCCCAGCGGCGAAAAGCTGTGCCCGAAGGGGCGGGCTGCGGGCGAACTGGTGTATCACTCCGACCGGTTGACGCAGCCTCTACGCCGCACGTCTGCCAAGGGTGCAGACAAGGTCACGTGGGAACCCGTATCGTGGCACGAGGCATTCAGCGAGATAAGCGGCCACATGGCCCGTATTCGCGATGACCACGGGCCAGAGCAGGTTGCCTTCTCGGTGACGACGCCGAGCGGCACCCATATTTCGGACTCGATTTCGTGGATCGAGCGCCTGATCCGCGCCTATGGCAGCCCGAACACCATCTATGGAACGGAAATCTGCAACTGGCACAAGGATGTAGCGTCGCGCCTGACCTATGGCACCGACATCGGCACACCGGATTTCGCCCACACTGACTGCATCGTGCTTTGGGGTCACAACCCCGCGGCGACTTGGCTGGCAAGGTCGGTTGAAATCCAGAAGGCCCTGAAACGCGGCGCAAAGCTGGTTGTCATAGACCCCCGGCCAACACTTTACGCCCGGCGCGCTGATTGCTGGCTCAAGGTGCGGCCCGGCACCGATCAGGCATTGGCACTGGGCATTGCAAACCTGATGTTAGAATCAGGCACATTTGATGCAGAATTTGTTCGCCAATGGACAAATGCCAGTTTCCTGGTCCGCCAGGACACGGGCCGGTTCCTGCGCCACAGCGATGTGGAACCGCAAGGGCGCGCGGATGTCATCATGGCCGGCTCTGCCGAGAGCGATGACCTGCTGCGTTACGACCCATCATCCGGCCAGTGGCTGGACCCGGACACAACTGCGTCGCTGTTTGAAACCCGTGATGTAAAAGCGCAAGCGGCCACACTCTCGTGCCGTTCGGCCTTGCAGATATTTGCAGATGCGGCAGTAGAATATCCGCCGCAACGCGTTTCAGACATCACCGGCGTCAGCGAAGCTGACTTGCGACAAGCGGCTGCAACACTGACCCGGAGTGCGTCGGTTGCATATTATACCTGGAACGGTGTCGGACAGAGCGTGACAGCCACGCAGACAGATCGCGCCATCTCCATCCTGTACGGGCTGACAGGCCACTACGGCGCCAGAGGGGGCAATGTGCCCGGCGGCGCAGCCGTGTTCAATGACATAGCCGGGCATGATTTGCTGTCTGACAGTCAACGCGCCAAGGCCCTGGGGCTGGCAGAACGCCCGCTCGGCCCCGGCAAGCAGGGATGGGTGACGGCGCGCGATGTTTACAGTGCCATCATTGATCACAATCCCTACCCGGTCAGAATGCTGTTTTCTTTCGGCGGCAACCTGCTGGCGGCCCAGCCGGACACCCGGCGTGCCAAGGCGGCCTTCAAGCAGCTACAGTTTCACGTCCATGCCGATTTCTTCCTCAATGCCAGTGCCGAGTATGCCGACATCGTGTTGCCTGTCGCCACGTCCTGGGAGCGCGAAGGCCTGAGGCCCGGTTTTGACAGCAGTCTCGACGGCATGCGCAAGGTTCAGTTGCGCCCGGCCATTGTTGCACCTGTTGGTGAAGCCATGAGTGACACCGCGATTGTGCTTGAACTCGCCAGGCGACTGGGCCTGTGCAGCCAAATGTTCGATTGCGACGCTGACAAGGGGCACGCCTTTATGCTCGCTCCATCCGGCGTGGAGCTGGCAACGCTGCGGAGAAACCCGGAAGGCGTGACACTGCGGGGCGAGGTCGCGCTGCTGTCTTATCGAACCAAGGGCTTTCCAACGCCCACAAAACGCCTGGAAATCTATTCCGAGCAGTTGCATGAGCACGGCTATGCGCCTGTACCTGCACTGGCGATCAGCGACCTGCCTGCCCTGCAAGACCAGAATTTTCCGCTGCGCCTGGGCAGTGCGAAATCGGTTGCCTACTGCCACAGCCAGGGCCGCAATATTCCATCCTTGCGAAACCTGGCGCCCGATCCGGTTCTCGAGATGCCGGGGGTCGTCGCCGATGCACGCGGGATCAGCGACAGCGACTGGGTGGAAATCTCCACGCAAACCGGAACGTTCATCGCCCGGGCAAAAATTTCAAAAGACTTGGCCCCAGGTGCTGTTTTTGCTCAACACGGCTGGGCCGTCAGCACCACGGGCCATGCGCCCAACGTCGAAGGCGACCGGCTTGCCGCGAACCTGAACTCGGTTGTTTCCACACAGCGGTGTGATCCGATCAGCGGCTCAGTCGCGTTGCGGTGTTCGTGGTGCGAGGTCAGGAAAGCCTGATGTCAATTTGCCGGGATCGGTTTTCAATAGCCATTCGGCAAAGACCGGACATCCAGCCCTAATCGACGCCCGGGGTTTCCAGCATCTGTATGTTGTACTTTTTCAGCGCTTCTTCAATGCGCTGCGGAGACGGCATCTTATCGAACGGTAGCGGATCGGATACAGACTCCATCGGAACGCCGAGTTCCTCGAAGAAATCGATCATGCCGCCTGCCGGTTCAAACACCGTCAGTATCCGCCCCGGCGTATCGCCGACATTGCGGAAACCGTGCGCTACATTACCGGGCACATGCACGGTCGCCCCGGACGACGCCGGGATCGTGTACTTGTCGCCATTTTCATCCTGCCCGTAGAGTTCGAAGTCGCCTTCCTGGATACAGAAGGTCTCCTGCTGATCATGGGCGTGAAGAAACGCTGCACCGCCACCCGGCGCGCTTATCGATTCAACCATGGAAAAGGCACCGCCTGTCTCTGCACCAGACAGTCTGAGGGTGACGACATCACCCAGGACAAACAGGACTCTGCCTTGCCGGGGGCTTACTGAAAAAATGCTTTTCCGATCGTTCACGTCAATCTCCCTGTTGATCTGTCACGGCATCAAAAATCCCTTTAACTCTGGTCGGATGATGCTCTGGCAGCCCGTTTCGAACCTCACGACTCGGTCGGGCGATCCAGGAACTCTATTTCCACGAACGCGCATTCGAAGTCGTTGCCGTTAATGACATCGTGCTCGACACCCACCTCGCGAAAATAGGGAACGCCATTCTGCATGTTCGCAACTGCACGCTGCGCG
>CAYRLR010000198.1:0-5432 GCA_964424975.1 uncultured Anderseniella sp. | reverse complement strand
CCGGCCAGCAGCTCATAGGCCAGCAGGTAACCCAGCTGTTCGCACAACTGCATCAGTTTTGATGCCGCAAGCGGCGTGAACGTGGCGGCATCCTCGACGCCGCCGGCATTGAAGCTGGGGACGACAGGCACCGGACCGGCAAGATGAATGATGCTGGCGCGCAAGGCCTCGACGGGCTTGAGCAACGGCCCGAACCCGGCCCGGTCGGTTGCAGCAGATGACAGCAACGGCGCAAGCCCCGACATCTCCGGCGTGCACAGCCGGTGGATGCGCGACACCGCGTCATTGGCCAGAACCGCCAGCGCGCGCGCCGCCAGGTCCAGCGTCTGGGCCAGCCAGGGCGTGTGATAATTGCCGGTCGACACCAGCCTGTTTTCGGCCAGCAGCACGGCCGGATTGTCGGACGCGTGATTGATCTCGACATCGATGGCAGCCTCGAGCACGTCAAGGGCAGCATGTGCGGCGCCGTGAGTCTGGATGATCGAGCGCAGTGAAATCGGGTCCTGCAGGCGACGCGCCGCCCCCTCCTGCAGCAAGGCGCTGCCGTCCAGCAGATCGCGAAACGCTTTTGCCGTTTCAACCTGTCCTGCCTGTGGCCTGAGCAGCGCTGCCTGCGACGTGAGAGGTGACAGGTTGCACCTGAAGCCTTCCATGACCTGCGCGGCAGATACATTGGCGGCTTCAAGCAGGGTGCGCGCCGACCGCGCCGCCAGGCAGGCAAGTGAGGCTGAGTGCGCCTGGTTGTTGCACAAGACCAGCCCGTCCTTCGGCCCCAGCGACAATGGTTTCAGGCCCGCCTTGTTCAGCGCCTCAGCGCCAGACATGCGCTGACCCTCAAACCAGGCCTCACCTTCACCGATCAGGGCGTGCGGGATCGCCGCCATCACCACAAGATCACCGGCACCGATGGATCCGGTTGCGGGCATGACGGGTGTCACACCCTTGTTCAGCGCGTCCCTCAGTGCGTCGGCGACGCCCGGGTTCGCCCCTGTTTCACCGGACAGCAGCGTATTCAGACGCACCAGCATCGCGGCCCGCGCAGCCGGAACCGGCAGGGGCTGGCCAATCGCCTGCGCCCTGCCGCGAACCAGTTTCACCGAAAACTCCGCTGCTTCATCGGGCGTCAGCATGGAGGATGCGCGCACACCCAGCCCGGTATTCAGCCCGTAGGCTGCAATATTGTCCTTGAAATAGCGCTCGACGACAGCCCGCCCGGCGGCCATCTGCTCGCGGCAGTCCGGCGCAATCTCGACCTTGCGCCCATTAACGGCAACGGCTTCCACATCGGAAATCTTCAGGCTCCGCCCGGTCAATACGAGCGGCGTATCCACCGCATCTGATCCTGCTGTTCCGGCCAGGAGCCGGGCGAGATTGACCACCGCGCGCTGATGAGTGCCGGTCATGATCTGATTGCCGGCCTGCGTCGCTGCCACCTTGAATGTCAACCGGCGGCCATCAACCCTGGTCAGTTCGGCGGCGATGTCGACCGGCATGTCGGGCGTTGCCGCGCCGACGTGCTGCAGGTCGAAACCGACACCGACGCTTGCTTCGCCGTCGTCAAAGAACTGGTCCGACACATGGTGGCACGCCATCTCGAGATAGCCGATGGTGGCCGGCGACGACACTACGTCTACACCGGGATTGCCCAGAGCAGATGCCAGGTCGGATGGCCTGGGCCTTACCTGTCCCTTGTATAAGATACCGGGTTTTGCGGGCTTCATGTACGGCAGGCTCCTAGACTAGGCTGGGTTATCGTGATTGACCGGCTTGCCGGGTGGTGACGGGCTTGTCACCCCTCCCGAATCCTGGATGAACTTGTTCGATCGCACCAGCTTGTCGCGCATGTTGCGGGCAAAGCTGCCTTCAAGCGCCACACCGATATCGGTGTTCCTTTTCACCAGGTTGCGCAACTGGTCGGCTTCAATGGCCCAGTAACGCGCCGGCTGGTTGACCTTGACGGTCGCACTTGCCGGCTCACCGCGCAGGGCCGTCATTTCGCCGATAAACGTGCCCGGCTCACAGACCGCAACCGGGTGGCCACCGGAAATGACCAACGCCTGGCCCGATGCAAGGTACACGAGATGATCGACGGGCTGGCCCTGTGTTGTCAGTTCCGTCCCGACTTCGCCGGATATCCAGATACCGCGATTGAGCAGTTTGCGGCGATCGGAAAATGACAGGTTCGGCAGGTGGCCCTGCATGAAGACAATCTCTTCCTCACTGAACCTCGCCGAGCGGTTTTGATGCCAGGTAATGGCAAGCTGAACCGCGTTGACCACCACCAGCAGGCTTTCCCAGAACACCCCGATCGGGTCCTTCAGCCAGAACAATGCATAGGCAATCGCAATCGACGCCGACACGATGACGAGAATCCGCAGCAGGTACATCTGCCGCATGACCATCGACAGCACCAGCAGCAGATAGGCAAAATGCCCCACCATGCCGCCGGTCGAGAAGGCTGATTCAAGTGTCAGTTCCAAAAAACATACCAATCAGAATTATGTGAGCTCAGATGATCTCTGGCCGGTTCAGCCAAAAACCACAAACCGGCTTGTCTGCACAACGGCTATAGCGCCAATCAAACGATTGATCACCCCTATTGGCAAGACGCAACGTCAATCCAGCACCGCTTTTGAGTTGACAGGTAGGCTGCGCGTGCGGCGGCCTGCACCACGAGATAGTCCGCCGCCTCGTTTTCCAGTTCGCCACCGTCGAGCATGTGATCCACGACGTGGGCACACAGATTGTAGACGCAATCCCCCCCGAAGCCCGTGTCGATAAAATCACATGCAACCTGTGTCTCATCCATGCTGCCGTGCGCGCGCAGCCACAACTCGCCCTGGCCGTTAAGCCGCAAGCTCGCCTGCGATCCTTCGATCAGCATCTCCCCCATGGTGCGCCGCGTATTGTCCGCCGCGTGATCTGCCAGCCGGTTGCCGTCCAGCACACCGCGAACGCCGTTGGGCAGATCAAGAATGACAAGGCCGGCGTCTTCTCCGGCGATGACCGGATTAAGACGCCGCAGGTCGGCAAGAACCGCCGTCGGGTCACCGAACAGATAGCGGAATGTATCAATCCAGTGCACGCCGGTTTCATGGACCAGCAGCCTGGGCATCGCCTGGAAATACGGTTGCCGGGCCAGATAGGCATCATCACCCTGTCCGTCACCGGGACGCAGGCGAAACGTCACCTGGTAGACTTGGCCCAGCGCATTTTCGTCCAGCAGTTGCCGGGCCTTGCGATACCAGGGCTGGAACCGGAAATTCTCGTGCACGGCAATGAACTTGCCGGATTGCCGCGACAGCGCAACCGCCTGGTTTGCCTGTTCCGGGGTCTGGCAGAACGGTTTCTGGCACACCACCGGGATCTGCCGGTCCATGCAAGTGCTGATCACGGACAGATGCGAAGGCGGCGGGATGGCAATGTCCACAAGGTCGGGACAGGTCTCCGCCAGCATGTCCGCCAGGTCAGTATAGGCGGCAACCCCGTGGGCTTGCGCGCAGGCCTCGGCGGCGCTGGCGTCAATGTCGCAAATGCCGACCAGTTCGGCACGCTCCAGGCGCATCCACGCCTCGTGGTGAAACTGCGCGAAATACCCGGCTCCAACCACGGCAACCTTCAATCTGTTCATCACGCTGTTCATTACGCAAGTCCTTTCGCCTGTAGCAGCGGCTCGATATCGGCGCTCCAGTGTGGCAGGCGATGACCGGCAACCGGCATGGCAAGCGATGCAATGCTGTCTCCCAGCAGACATCCCAGGTACGCGGTCTTGAGGTTCGACCCGCCAAAGGCCAGGTTGGAAATATTGCGCAGCCGGTGCGATTTGACTGCATCGAGATGCGGTCTGCCCATGCCATTTGCCTGGTAGGCCTCTTCAACCCAGGCAAGATGTTCCGGATCAACATCTTCAAGCCAGATCGTCTGTTGCCCGTCTGGCGCAACCCGAATCACACGGTTTGAGACAATGGATGTGACCCAGGCATAGCCGTCTACGTCAAATGCCAGGCCGTCAGGAAACGTGCCGGGCCCGAACTCGCATACCGTCTCACGCTCGCCAAGCTTGCCTCTTCCCGTTACCTTGAACCGCGACAGCCGGCGGCGGAAGGTTTCATTGACATACAGCCAGTCCCCTGACGGATGCAGCATGCACTCATTGGTATATCCGAGGCCCTCAGCGGCAATTTGCGGCGCGCCGCGATAGGGGATATGCACGATGAAGCCGTCATCCACGTCCTTGCGATAGCCGAGCGCGCGCGGCACGCGGCGTGTCGACACCGTCAGGAACAATCCGCTGCCACCATCCGAGATCACGAAATTGCACGGCGGCAGTTTTCGGCCGTTGAGCTCTTCAAGAACGGTTTCGGTGGTTCCGTTCGGGTACAACCGGAACAGACCGCCGGTTTCATCGCCAAGGTGGGCCAGCAGGATGTTGCCACCGCTTTCCAGAGCGATGCCGTTCGGCCTCAGCGGGTCGTTTTCCGGACGGTCATTGGCAAGATGGCGCATCGACAAGCCGTGCGGCGCAACAAGACTGATACCACCCGCGCCGCTCCAGTCAGGCACCATCAGCAATCCGGACGAATGCGCCAGCACACACTCGGGCCGCTTCAGGCCCGAACCTATGAAGACAATGTCGGCAAGATCAATCAAGTCAGTGGCTTTCGGGCGGAATCTCTGCCCCGGACTTGCCAACCAGGAAGTCCAGATCACAGCCGGTATCGGCCTGCATGACATGGTCCTCATGCAGTTTTGCGTAGCCGCGCACCGGGCTTTCCAGCGGTTTCCACTCGGCCATGCGCTCGGCAAGCTCGGCATCGGAGACATCAAGGTGCAGCCTGCGCCCCTTCACATCGAGTTCGATGACGTCGCCGTCGCGCACCAGCGCCAGCGGCCCCCCTGCGGCGGCTTCCGGCGCAACATGCAGCACCACGGTCCCGTAGGCCGTGCCGGACATGCGCGCATCGGATATGCGGACCATGTCGGTAACGCCCTGCTTCAGCAGCTTGGCCGGCAGCGCCATGTTGCCCACCTCGGAAAATCCAGGATACCCCTTGGGTCCGCAGTTCTTCATCACCATGATCGAGTTTTCGTCGATATCGAGCTTCGGATCATCGATGCGTGCCTTGTAATCGTTGATGTCCTCGAACACCACGGCTTTGCCCTTGTGCTGCATCAGGTCAGGCGTGGCTGCGGACGGCTTGAGCACCGCACCGGACGGGGACAGGTTGCCCCGCAGGACGGCAATACCGCCATTCTCCTTGAACGGTTTGTTGAAGGCGTGAATCACGTCGCGATTATAGCAGGTCGCATTCTTGACATTGGCCCATTGCGACTTGCCGTTCACCGTCTTGGCCGACTTGTGCAGCAGACCGTTTTCCGCCAGTTCCTTCATCACCACGGCAAGTCCGCCCGCATAGAAGAAATCTTCCATC
>CAYRLR010000197.1:0-5451 GCA_964424975.1 uncultured Anderseniella sp. | reverse complement strand
GCTTCCCAGCTGTCGTCACCCTGGAACTGCAGAGGCAGCACACCCATGCCGATCAGGTTTGACCGGTGAATACGTTCGAACGATTGCGCCACCACGGCCCGCACGCCCAGCAGGCGCGTGCCCTTGGCTGCCCAGTCACGAGACGATCCTGTACCATATTCCTTGCCCGCAAACACCACCAGCGGCACACCTTCGGCCTTGTATTTCATGGCCGCATCATAGATCGCCATCTGGCTGCCGGACGGATAATGCCTGGTGTATCCGCCTTCAACGCCTGACAGCATCTGGTTCTTGATGCGGATATTGGCAAACGTGCCGCGCATCATCACCTGATGATTGCCGCGACGCGCGCCATAGGAGTTGAAGTCGACCGGCCGGATCTGGTGTTCGGTCAGGTAATCACCAGCCGGGCCTTCTGCCTTGATGGAACCGGCAGGAGAAATATGGTCGGTGGTAATGGAATCCTTGAACAGGCCGAGGATACGCGCATTCACAACATTCTGAACCGCATCCGGCTCCATCTTCATGCCTTCGAAGTAAGGCGGGTTCTGCACGTATGTGGAGGTTGAATCCCAGCCATAGGTCAGGCCGCCATCGACCTTGATCTTGCGCCACTGGGCATCGCCCTTGAACACGTCCTTGTACCGGCTCTGATAGGCTTTCCGGGTTACGTTCTTGCGTACGAATTCGGCAACCTCCTTGGCATCCGGCCAGATGTCAGCCAGGTAGACCGGCTCACCCTTGGGCGTATGGCCAAGCGGATCGGTTGTCAGGTTGACATTCATGGACCCTGCAATGGCGTAGGCAACGACAAGCGGCGGCGAGGCCAGATAGTTGGCCCGCACATCCGGATTGACCCGGCCTTCGAAATTGCGGTTGCCCGACAATACCGAACAGGCCACCAGGTTGTTGGTCTTGATGGTCTCTGAAATATTTTCAGGCAACGGACCCGAGTTACCAATGCAGGTCGTGCAGCCGTAACCGACCAGGTCAAAGCCCATCTTGTTCAGGTCTTTCTGCAGACCGGAAGACTTGAGGTACTCGGTCACAACCTGTGATCCAGGCGCCAGGGAAGTCTTCACCCATGGCTTTACCTTGAGGCCGAATTTTGCAGCATTGCGCGCCAGCAAACCGGCACCGATCATCACCGTGGGGTTTGACGTGTTGGTGCACGAGGTGATCGCGGCAATAACCACATCGCCATGGCCAAGATCGAAATTCGCACCCGATACCTCATGACGCTTTGCCATTTCATCGGCCTGCTTGAACTCGGTTGCCATGGCCGAGGCAAAGGCTGTCGTTGCGTCGGATAGAATGACCCGGTCCTGTGGGCGCTTGGGCCCGGAAATTGCCGGGACCACATCACCAAGATCCAGGTCAAGGGTTGCCGTGAACATCGGGTCAGGTGTCGACTTGGTGCGGAACATGCCCTGCGCCTTGGCATATTTTTCAACCAGGTCGACCTGGGCCTTGGCCCGTCCGGTCCCCTTGAGGTATGCCAGCGTTTCATTCGACGTTGTGAAGAAACCACATGTCGCACCGTATTCCGGCGCCATGTTGGCGATGGTCGCCTGGTCTTCCAGTGACAGATGGCCAAGGCCCGGGCCATAGAACTCGACAAACTTGCCGACCACACCCTTGGCGCGCAGCATTTCAACAACCCGCAGCACAAGATCGGTGGCGGTTGTGCCCTTGGCCAGCTTGCCGGTCAGCTTGAAGCCGACCACTTCGGGAATCAGCATGGATATCGGCTGTCCCAGCATGGCGGCTTCCGCCTCGATGCCGCCGACGCCCCAACCGAGCACGGCCAGGCCGTTGACCATGGTTGTGTGCGAGTCTGTGCCGACCAGCGTGTCGGGATAGGCAACGGTTGCTGCCTTGCCGTTCACTTTCTGCTTCTTGGTCCATACCGTCTTGGCCAGGTATTCCAGGTTCACCTGGTGGCAGATACCGGTACCGGGCGGGACAACCCTGAAATTGTCAAACGCATCCTGGCCCCATTTCAGGAACTTGTAACGCTCGCCATTGCGATCATATTCCATGTTGACGTTTTTCTTGAACGCGCCGGCGGTGCCGAAAAAGTCAACCATCACGGAATGGTCGATGACAAGGTCGACCGGGGCCAGCGGGTTGATTTTCCGCGGATTGCCCCCGAGATCAACCATGGCATCGCGCATTGCTGCCAGATCGACCACGGCAGGAACGCCGGTAAAGTCCTGCATCAGCACACGGGCCGGACGGAACGCAATCTCGCGTTTGGATTTTCCCTTCGCCGTCACCCACTTGGCCATCGCCTCGATGTCGGTCCTGGTAACTGTGCGGCCGTCTTCATGACGCAACAGGTTTTCCAGCAGGACTTTCAGGGATGAAGGCAATGACGATATCCCGGCAAGGCCGTTTTTCTCGGCTGTCTTGAGCGAATAATACACATATGCCTTGTTTCCGACCTTGAGGGTCTTGCGGCATTTGAAACTGTCAAGCGACTGATCGGTCATTTGGTGTTGGCTCCATGGAAACTCAGTGATGGCTGTCTTCTAGACAAATCTTTCGTCAAGTACCAGTAGCACTCTTGTCGAACATCACTTTCAACTGCGGTTTGTTTGCGCTAACACCGCTCGCATGAAGATTTCGGGGCAACAACTGGCATGCGAGCGCGGCGGGCGAATGGTCTTCACCGGCCTCGACTTTACCGCCCATGCCGGCCGCATGCTGGTATTGCGAGGACCCAACGGTGCCGGCAAGACGTCGTTGCTGCGGTTGATCGCGGGACTGGCCGAACCCGCCGGCGGGTCACTGGTCTTTGACCAGACATCCCTGCCGCGAGATGCCATGCTGGGTGAACACGTGCATTTCATCGCGCACCATGATGCCATCAAGCTGCACCTGTCGGTTGCAGAAAATCTCAAATTCTGGGCAGGTTTCTTCGGCGGCGGCGATGTGGCAGGTGCCATGCAGGCCATGAACCTCACCTCGCTCGGCGAATTTCAGGCCCAGCGCCTGTCTGCCGGTCAGAAACGCCGGCTGGGTCTTGCCCGGCTTGCGCTGATTGACAAACCCGTCTGGTTGCTCGACGAACCAACGGTCGGTCTCGACGCCGCTTCGCAGCAACTGCTGGCAGCCATGATGGTCCGGCATCTGGATGGCGGCGGTATTATCATCGCCTCCACGCACATAGACCTGCCTGTCGAATCCAGTGACGTGCTTGACTTTGCCAATCCCCGAAAACAGGTCAGCTGACATGACATCCGCCTTTTCAGCCATTGTTTCCCGTGATTTCACACTTGCCATCCGGCAGGGCGGCGGCATCGGTACGGCAATCGGATTCTTCCTCACCGTCATTGTCCTGCTGCCGCTTGGTCTCGGCCCGAATCAGCAATTGTTGCAGCGCATTGCACCGGGTGCCCTGTGGATAGCGCTGTTGTTGTCCGTGCTGTTGTCCGCTGACCGCCTGTACCAGACCGACCATGACGACGGATCGCTTGAAATCATGGCGCTGTCATCAACACCGCTGGAAATTGTCGTGCTGGCCAAGGCCAGCGTTCACTGGCTCACGTCCGGCTTGCCGCTGGCAATCGCGGCCCCGGTGTTCGGCTTCCTGTTAAATCTCGATACAGCGCTCATCGCGCCGCTGGCAATAGCCATGGTGACCGGTTCGCTGGCGCTGTCGCTGCTGGCCAGCCTGGGTGCGGCCATCACGGTCGGCCTGCGCCAGGGCGGCTTGCTGGTCTCCCTCCTGATACTGCCGCTATATGTACCGGTGATGATCTTCGGTGTGCTGGCCTCATCAGGCGCGCAGTCAGGCATCGACAATTCCGGTACGGCCCTGGTGATCCTGATGGCCATTGTTCTGGCAGCCCTGGTCGTATCGCCATTTGCATCTGCGGCTGCGCTGCGCAGCTTCATGCGCTGATCACTGCAGGCTCAGCAACCTGTGACCACGTTGCCATTGCGCGCCAGCATGGCTGGCGCTACAGATTGCAATCATGAGTTCGATAGAAAGATTTGCCAATCCGACCCGCTTCATGCGCCTTCAGAGCGCAGTCCAGCCATGGGTGTGGGCCATCACCTTCGTGCTGTTTGGCGTCGGGCTGTTCCTCGGCCTGACACGCGCGCCCGCCGACTACCAGCAGGGCGAGACGGTGCGCATCATGTATGTTCATGTACCTGCGGCGTGGTCTGCGCTGATGGTCTATTCCGTGATGGCGCTTGCCAGCATAGTCGGCATCGTCTTCCGCCACCCGCTGGCCGATATCGCGGCCAAGGCAGCAGCCCCCATCGGGGCGGTTTTCTGTTTTCTGGCCCTTGCCACAGGGTCCCTGTGGGGCAAGCCCATGTGGGGCACATGGTGGGTCTGGGACGCGCGGCTCACGTCCATGTTCGTGCTGTTGCTGTTGTATCTGGGCTATATGGCAATATGGCAGGCAATAGATGACCCGCGCAGGGCATCGCGCATAGCGGCTATTGTCGCAATCGTCGGTTTTATCAACGTCCCGATTGTCAAGTTTTCGGTGGACTGGTGGTATTCGCTGCACCAGCCTGCCAGCGTATTCCGGGCCGGCGGACCGTCGATCCACGCATCCATTCTCACGCCGCTTCTGATCATGGGGCTGGCCTTCAGTTTCCTGTTCCTGGCCCTGCACCTGATCGCCATTCGCTCTGAAATCGGCGCCCGCCGCATCCGCCAGACCGAGCTTGCCCGCACCGGTGCCTTGCAATGATGAGGCATTGAGCACATGGATTTCTCTGCGCCTCACATGGGCTTCGTCATCTCGTCCTACGCGATCACGTTTGTCGTTCTTGGCATGCTGGCATTGTGGATTTTCGCGCGCGCGCGTTCGGTTACACGCCGTCTCAGGCAGTTGGAAGATGAAGGCGCTGAACGGCGTCGCAAAACCGGGCGGTCCGAACCATGAATGAACAGGCTTCTGCAAAAGGGCCAAAGCGGGGCCGCTTCTGGGTACTTGCGCCTGTGCTGGTGTTTGCAGGGCTTGCCGCCGTGTTCATGACCGGGCTTAGAAGCGGCGATCCTTCAAAACTGCCTTCGGCCCTGATCAACCAACCGGCACCCTCATTCGAGCTGCCGGCCCTGCAGGGTCTCACCAGCAATGACAATCCGGTTCCCGGCCTGTCCTCCAAGAGCCTTGCCGGGGGCAAGGTCACGTTGATCAATGTATGGGCCTCATGGTGTGGACCGTGCCGCGAAGAACACCCGCAACTGATCGAGCTGGCAAAGCGTGATGACATTGATCTCGCGGGGCTCAACTACAAGGACCAGCGGGAGAACGCCTTGCGTTTTCTCAACGCCCTGGGCAACCCGTACGCCGCCGTCGGCGTTGATGCGTCCGGGCGCACCTCCGTCGACTGGGGGGTCTATGGTGTGCCTGAAACGTTCGTGATCAATGGCAAGGGCATCATCGTCTACAAGTTCACCGGGCCCATCACCGAAAAGGC
>CAYRLR010000196.1:0-5454 GCA_964424975.1 uncultured Anderseniella sp. | reverse complement strand
CGCCAACCCGGATGGAGCCGACTTCAGCTCTGCCAACCTCTCCGGAACCATGTTCGAGTACTCCCAGATGAGCGGCATTGTTGTGGAAGGCATCAATCTCATGCGCGCAGAACTGGAAGAACGGGCAAGCAATCTCAAACTGGCCCTGCGCAAATTGTGTGAGCGGTTGTGTCAGAGGAAATGCATCCGGCAATTGTTACGCGGCTCAGCTTGGGGGTTGCTATCCGGGCAAGATGTTCGTGACAATCATCAGCCAGGCTCAGCAATTGATGCATATCAAGGTGACAGTCTCAAAAGCGATCACCATGACTTCGGGTATGGTACGCCAATGCAAGACCAAAGGATCGAGATCAATGAGATTACAGTGGTTAAGCCTGTTCGGGTTTGTTCTGCCGGTCGCGCTGACGGTTTATGTAACGGATGCCCGTCTGGCGTCAGCCACCGCGGTTGTGACGGCGCCTGCCTTGACCTCAAGCGAATTTGCCAAAGCGACAAAGGATTTCGATACCTATTGCAGTGTTTGTCATGGCAGCGATGCCCGAGGGATGGGGCCGGTCGCGGAGGAACTGAAAACGCCCCCGGCTGACCTGACCAGGATTGCTGCCCGCTCAGGGGGTGTTTTCGAGGCTGAGGCCGTCTTCAAGAAAATTGAAGGACTGGACATGCCGCTGGCTCACGGAACAACTGAAATGCCGATATGGGGCGCGTTGTTCGTACGCCAGGCAGTCGGAGAGGGCGTGCTCATCGAAGACGCGAAGACCGGGGCGCGGGTGGCGATGGATCGCATCCGGCGCCTGGTCAAGTATCTGGAGTCGATCCAGGAACCGTAACAATAGTATCGCCATTCACTGGCGTTGAGTTGCTGCTGCGGCATGCGCGCCAATGAACCCGCATTGAACGATTTGCCGCAGCACAACCCGGTTGCAACTCCTGCCATCCAGACTATATACATTCATAAACTTGAATATGAGGTGTGAAATGATTGTTTGCCCTGTTGATATGAGCGTAAAGCCGGATATTACGGCTTTCTTTGACGAAGCCACCAACACCATAAGCTACGTGGTGAAGGACCCGGATTCCAACGCCTGCGCCGTGGTCGATTCAGTGATGGATATCGACTATGCGGCGGGTCGCATCACCTACAAGAGCGCCGATGAAATCATTGATCACATCACCGCGAACGGCCTGAAACTTGAGTGGCTGATCGAAACCCACGTTCACGCCGATCATCTCTCCGGAGCGCCCTACATCCAGGGCAAGCTTGGCGGCAAGATTGGTGTCGGGGATCAGATCACGGTCGTTCAGGACACATTTGGCAAGGTGTTCAATGAAGGTACTGAATTCCAGCGTGACGGCTCGCAGTTCGACGCCTTGTTCAAGGACGGTGATACCTACAAGATCGGCGGCATGCAGGCAGTCGCCATTTATACACCCGGCCATACCCCGGCATGCATGGTGCATGTGATCGGCGACGCGGCGTTTGTCGGCGATACGTTGTTCATGCCCGACGGGGGCTCGGCGCGGGCCGACTTTCCCGGTGGCGATGCCGGGCAGCTTTATGACTCTATCCAGAAAGTGCTGTCGCTGCCGGACGAAATGCGGCTGTTCATGTGTCACGATTACGGGCCGGGCGGCCGCGAGATCAGGTGGGAAACCACCGTGGCCGAAGAACGCGAGACAAACATCCATGTCGGCAAGGGCAAGTCGCGTGATGAATTCATCGCCATGCGCAATGCGCGCGACGCCACGCTGGACGTGCCGAAGCTGATCCTGCCGTCCCTGCAGGTGAACATGCGGGCAGGCCGGGTGCCCGAGGACAAAGACGGCAAGCCGATGCTCAAAGTGCCCGTGAACGCAATTTAAACCGGATTTCTGCCCGTTCGAAGATCAATATCGGAAGACAATGCAATGGACCTCAGGAAAATCAACAGCCAACTCAGTGTCAGCCCGCAAATTCTTGCGGCTGACGTGGCAGCACTGGCAAAACAGGGGTTCAGATCGATTATCTGTAACCGCCCCGATGCCGAAGGCGCAGACCAGCCTTTGTTCGCGGAAATCGAGAAAGCCGCCAACAAGGCAAAACTTGAGGTGCGCTATCTGCCGGTCGTGCCGGGCCGTGTGCAGGATGGCGATGCAGTCGCGTTCGGCAGCGCAATGGATGAACTGCCCAAACCGATACTGGCCTACTGCCGGACCGGCACGCGCTCTGCCACCTTGTGGGCGCTGGATCAGGGTGCACATGGTACGCCGCTTGCCGACGTGCTGACTGCGACCAGGCAGGCAGGCTATGACATGTCCGGTGTGGTGCGGCGCATCGCCAATGGCGGCAAGACACCAACCGACATCGCCGATGTCACGCATGATATCGTCATTGTGGGAGGTGGCGCAGCGGGGGTGTCGGTTGCGGCCAGCCTGATGTCGCGCGCGAGCGATCTCGACATTGCCATCATCGACCCGGCGGATATCCATTACTATCAACCGGGCTGGACGCTGGTTGGCGGCGGTGTGTTCGAAGCTGAAAAGACCGCCCGTACCCTCGCATCCCTGATCCCATCCGGGGTGCACTGGATCAAGGCCGCTGTTGCGGCATTCGAACCAAAGGACAACGCGGTCATTCTGGACGGTTGCCGGGTGGTGAAATACAAGAGGCTCATAGTGGCGCCCGGCCTGAAACTGAACTGGCACGCAGTGGAAGGTCTTGTGGAGACCCTGGGGCGCAATGGCGTGACCTCGAACTATCGCTATGACCTGGCTCCCTATACCTGGGAACTGGTCCAGAACCTCAAGTCCGGCCGCGCGATCTTTACGCAACCACCGATGCCGATCAAATGTGCCGGTGCGCCGCAAAAGGCCATGTACCTGTCTGCCGATCACTGGTTGCGAAACGATGTTCTGCCTGACATCGACATCCACTTCTGCAATGCCGGCGGTGTGCTGTTCGGCGTCAAGGAATATGTACCGGCACTGATGGAATACGTGAACAAGTACAATGCCCATCTCGACTTCATGCACAACCTGGTGCGCATTGACGGGCCCGGAAAAACCGCATGGTTTTCGAAAACCGACGCCGATGGAAAAGCCGAAACCGTCGAGATGGGATTTGACATGATCCATGTCTGCCCGCCCCAGACGGCACCCGACTTCATCCGCGTCAGCCCGCTGGCCGATGAGGCCGGGTGGGTGGATGTTGACCAGACCACACTTCGGCACAAGACTTTCGACAACATATGGTCGCTGGGCGACGTCATGAATGCACCCAACGCGAAAACAGCCGCAGCCGCGCGCAAGCAGGCACCCGTGGTCGCCAACAATGTGCTTTCGGATATGGGCCGGTTGAACGGTATCGCGCATTATGACGGTTATGGCTCGTGCCCGCTCACCGTCGAGCATGGCAAGATCGTGCTGGCTGAATTCGGCTATGGCGGCAAGTTGCTGCCCAGCTTTCCGGGGTGGCTCATTGATGGCACGAAACCGTCCAGGGCTGCATGGCTGCTCAAGGAAAAAATTCTGCCGCCGGTTTACTGGAGCGCGATGTTGCGCGGTCGCGAATGGCTGGCAGACCCCGAGATCGTGAACTGATACCGGTATGACCAAAGCCGAAAGTGCCCGGGCAGGGTTGCTCGCCCGTTACGTGCCGGTTCTTGACTGGGGCAGGACATATTCGCGCGACAGCCTGACCAATGACATGGTTGCTGCCGTGATTGTCACCATCATGCTGATCCCGCAATCGCTGGCCTATGCCCTGCTGGCAGGTCTGCCGGCTGAAATGGGTCTGTACGCTTCCATGTTGCCGCTGATTGCCTACGCGGTGTTCGGCACAAGCCGGGTGCTGGCTGTCGGACCTGTTGCCGTGGTTTCGCTGATGACGGCCGCTGCCGTCGGCAAGATCGCGGCGACCGGTACACCCCAATACATAGAAGCCGCAATCACGCTGGCCTTCCTGTCCGGTGCCTTTCTGCTGATGATGGGCGTGTTCCGGTTGGGTTTCATGGCCAACTTCCTGTCGCACCCGGTTATTTCAGGCTTCATCACGGCCAGCGGCATCATCATTGCGGCGAGCCAACTCAAGCACATTCTGGGCATCACGGCATCCGGCGACAACCTGTTGGAGTTGCTGGAGAACCTGATTGCCAATGCCACCAGCGGAAACCGCATCACAATCGCAATTGGTGTCGGTTCCGTGGTTTTCCTTTTCTGGGTCCGGAAAGGGCTGAAGCCGCTGCTGGTCAGGTTGGGGTTGCCGCCGCGGGCAGCGGAACTGCTGGCAAAGGCAGGCCCTGTTGCAGCAGTTGCAGTCACGACCATCCTGGCCCATCAATTCGATCTCGGAAGCCTGGGTGTCAAGCTTGTCGGAGATGTTCCGCAGGGCTTGCCGTCCCTGTCGCTGCCGTCGTTTTCGCCCAGCCTCTGGAGCAGTCTCGCCGGCTCAGCGGTGCTGATTTCCATAATCGGCTTTGTTGAATCGGTGTCGGTTGCGCAGACCCTGGCTGCCAAGAAACGGCAGCGCATTGTGCCGGATCAGGAACTGATCGCGCTTGGCGCTTCCAATATGGCTGCTTCGGTTTCCGGCGGCTACCCGGTGACCGGCGGGTTTGCCCGCTCGGTTGTCAACTTTGATGCAGGTGCCGACACTCCTGCCGCGGGGGCCTACACGGCAATTGGGCTTGGCATCGCAGCGCTGGCGCTTACGCCGTTGCTTGCCTACCTTCCGCAAGCCACGCTGGCGGCGACCATCATAGTAGCGGTACTGTCGCTGATCGATTTTTCGATTCTGAAGAAATCATGGGGCTACTCCAAAGCGGACTTCACTGCGGTTCTCGTCACCATATTGATCACGCTCGCGCTCGGTGTCGAAACCGGCGTTTCGGCAGGCGTCGGCATATCAATCCTGATCCATCTGTACAGAAGCTCAAGACCTCACATAGCCGTTGTGGGGCAGGTTCCGGGTACCGAGCACTTCAGAAACGTCAAACGCCACAAGGTGATTACGCACGCAGATATAGTCACGGTGCGTGTGGATGAAAGCCTGTATTTCGCCAATGCGCGTTATCTTGAAGACTACATCTACGACATGGTCGCTGAGCGCTCTGAAGTGCGGCATGTCATCTTGATGTGTCCGGCGATAAACGCCATCGACATGAGTGCCCTGGAATCGCTTGAAGCGATAAACCAGCGCCTGAAAGATGCCGGGCTGATGCTGCATCTGAGCGAAGTCAAGGGGCCGGTGATGGATCGGCTGCAACGTTCCGATTTTCTCAACCATCTCACGGGCAAGGTATTCCTCAGCCAACATGAAGCGATGTGCGCGTTGACGGGGGCTGACCGGCATCTGGAAAAAACGCCAATATAGATCCGCCAGTCCCTGTTTGATACGGATCAACAAACAATGCCCGCACATATGTAGACTTACGTATCGTTATCCAACTGATCCGGTGCGACATGAAACAACGAAGC
>CAYRLR010000195.1:0-5460 GCA_964424975.1 uncultured Anderseniella sp. | reverse complement strand
CCTATTGAAAGCTCACATCTAGGTCAGCAGTCTTCAAACAGTTGATCTCGATCATGGACCCGATTGAATTACGCCTGCAAACTGCCGGTTACGACATGACAATCATGGAGACCGGAAATGCAACTCAAAGCAGCACTCGCCAGTATAACTCTCGCCGCAGCACTATGCGTTGCGCCGGTAATCGTATCAGCCAGCGAGCCGAGCGACACCATCAAAACCGTCAGCGGTAACTTTGATGAAGTGTTCGGGGATCTGCAGGATGTGGTGATCAATCGCGGACTTGTCATCGATTATGTCGGCCACGTCGACAAGATGCTTGAGCGAACCGCAGAAGCCGCCAAGGGCTCAGGCAGTTCAAGCGGCGTGACACCCTATCTCAACGCCCGTTACATGCAGTTCTGCTCGTCCGCCCTCACCCATGAAGCCGTGGAAGCGGATGCGCAGAACATCGCCATGTGCCCGTATCTCGTGTTCGTGTACGAAACAAAAGCCGACCCGGGCAGGGTTGCGGTTGGATACAGGCAGATCAACCTGTCCGCTTCGGCAGCCTCGCAAGCCGCGCAAGCCAAGGTACACGGCCTGCTCGAGGCAATCGTAAACGACGCCGTCAGCCAAAATCAGTGAGGGGAGACACACCATGACGCAAGCCTATCGCCGTACCATTGAACACACCATACAGATCACCAATGAGTGGGTTCACCAGATCGACGAGATGGTGAGCTGGGAAGATTCCAATCGCTCGTTCCGGCTGTTGCGCGAGACACTGCAGGCCATTCGCGACATGCTCTGTGTTGACGAAGCAGCCCAACTGGCAGCCCAACTGCCACTGTTCATTCGCGGTGTCTATTTTGAAGGCTGGGATCCGTCCGGAACACCGGTTGCATTACGCGAAAAACCTGACTTCATTGCGCGGGTGTGCGAGGCTTTCACAGGCGATCAGCTAGACGACCCGGAAGAGGCCATTGGCATCATCTTCAGTTTCCTCAATACTCGCATCTCGGCAGGAGAGATCAACGATGTCCGCAATTCATTGCGCAAGAGCCTGCGCGACATCTGGCCAGCCCCTCGCAACTGAATAATCCTGCGCCAGGTAACGAGATCCCATGGGCGCAAAAACCGTATTCGATATTCGCGAGATCACCAAGGTCTACCACACCGGAGACGTCGCGGTGCATGCCCTTCGCGGCGCCAGCGCCCGGCTCTATGAAGGCGAGATAAGCGTCATGCTGGGACCATCGGGAAGCGGTAAATCGACATTCCTGAACATCCTGGGAGGCCTCGACAAGGCAACATCCGGACAGGTGTTGTTTGACGGCATGGACATTACCCAGGCCAGCGAAAGCGAGTTGACCGACTTCCGGCGCAAGAATGTCGGTTTCGTTTTCCAGTTCTACAATCTGATTCCGAGCCTGACCGCACGTGAGAATGTTGCCCTGGTGACCGAGATTTCAACTAATCCGATGAAGCCTGAGGATGCACTTGACATCGTGGGACTGGGCGAGCGGATCAATCACTTTCCCGCGCAGTTGTCTGGCGGCGAACAGCAGCGTGTGGCGATAGCCAGGGCCATTGCCAAAAACCCCCGTGTCCTGCTTTGCGACGAGCCGACCGGTGCGCTGGATTCAACAACCGGACGGCTGGTGCTGGATGCGCTCATCGACATCAACACCAGGCTGGGCACGACCACCGCGATCATCACCCACAATGCCGTCATTCGACAGTTGGCCCACCGGGTGTTCTACTTTGCTGACGGGGCAATCGTGCGTGACGAGGAAAACACCACCCGCCTCACCGCTGCCGAGCTGGATTGGTAAAAACACCAGATGCGTGCTCTCGACAAGAAACTGCTCCGGGATCTGAAACGTCTGTGGGCACAGGGGCTGGCGGTCGCGCTGGTTCTGGCGTGCGGGGTAGCAACCCTCATACTGGCAATCGGATCATACCGGTCGCTGGAGGGCACCCGCGCTGCCTATTATGACCGGCACAACTTTGCCAGCGTATTTGCAACCGCCACCCGCGCACCCAAAACCCTCACGTCGCAAATCGCAAAGCTCCCCGGTGTGCTTAGTGTTGAGGCGCGCATCACGGAAAACGTGCTGATTGACATTCCGGGCCTGGTGGAGCCGGCATCGGGACTTTTATTGTCAATTCCAGATCATGCACTGCCGCGGCTGAACCGGCCCTATATCCGATCGGGACGCCTGCCCGATCCTGATCGCAAGAATGAAGCTCTCATCTCAGAAGCCTTTGCAAAGGCCAACGGTTTCATACCCGGGTCGCGTTTCAGTGGCATTGCCAATGGCAGGAGAATAACATTCTCTGTCTCCGGCATCGCCCTGTCACCGGAGTTCATCTATGCGCTCGGCCCCGGGGATCTTGTGCCGGATGATCGCCGCTTCGGGATCATCTGGATGCGCGAAAAGACCCTCGCGGGCGTGTCCGATCTTGATGGTGCGTTTAACTCCGTGTCGCTTGCCTTGCTGCCGGGAAGCAGGCCCGCACAAACCATCAGCGGACTGGACCGGCTGCTGCAGCCATATGGCGGCACCAGCGCCTATGCGCGTGAAGACCAGACATCGCACGCCTTCCTCGACAGTGAACTGAACCAGTTGCAGGCCATGGCGCGCGTCATCCCGCCCATATTCCTGCTGGTATCCGCGTTCCTGATCAACATGATCCTGTCACGCCTGATCACCCTGGAACGGGAGCAGATAGGTCTGCTCAAGGCGTTGGGTTATTCCAGTTACAATATTGCCGCACACTACGTGAAGCTGGTTGTCGCCATTGCCATGATTGGAATAGTGCTCGGTTTTGGTGCCGGCACCTGGCTGGGAGATGGCATGACCAGAATTTATGCCAGCTTTTTTCACTTTCCATTCCTTATCTTCAAACGCAATCCCGATGTTTATGCGCTGGCCGCAGGATTGAGCATCGCCGCTGCTGTCGCCGGTGCCCTGAAAGCAGTTCACGGCGCGGCTTCGCTGCCGCCGGCTACCGCCATGCAACCTGCCCCGCCGACGCGCTATGCCAAAGCCGGCCTTTTCAGTCGTATTGGCGGCAAGATATTTTCGCAACTGACCATCATGGCCTTTCGACACATGACCAGATGGCCCCTGCGAACCGGCTTTACGGTGTTCGGCACCTCCATGGCCGTAGCCCTTCTGATTACCGCCCTGTTTTCGTTCGGGTCAGTCAATTTCATGATCGATACCGTGTTCTTTCGAACTGAACGTCAGGACGCAACAATCGCCTTTGCAAACCCGCTGCCGCCGCGCGCAATGCACGATGTCAGCGCCTTGCCGGGGGTACTGTATGTCGAACCGTTTCGAACTATGGCGGTTGAAATGCAACATGGCTCCCTGAAGGAGCGGGTTGCCATCATCGGCAAGGGTCAGTCGCCCCGGCTCAGCAGGATCATGGACCTTGACCTGGTGCCCGTGAACCTGCCTGAACAAGGCCTCGTGCTGTCGGAACGGCTTGCCGGTAAACTCAATGTGCGCAGTGGTGACAGCGTGCGGCTCAAATTGCTTGAAGAAGGCAATAGCGTTGTCGAGGTGCCGGTGGTGCAGATCATTCAGGCCTACATAGGGCTGACTGCCTACATGGACCTGGCCTATATGGATGGTTTGTCCCATATCGGGCCGCGTCGCTCGGGCGCCTACGTGGAACTGGACAGTGCTGAACTGCAGAATCTCTATCGGGCCATCAAGCAGACACCCATGGCAGCGTCTATAGCCATACAGTCTGCATCGCTGCAGCAGTTCAGGAATACGATAGAGCAGAACATAACCACCATGACCACGGTCTACGTGGTTCTGGCGGTGATCATTGCATTTGGTGTTGTATACAACAGTGCGCGCATCCAGTTGTCCGAACGGGCACGGGAACTGGCCAGCCTGCGCGTTCTGGGTTTTACCCAGCGCGAGGTGGCACAGGTACTGGTCGTTGAACTCGGCGTGGCCATGGTGCTTGCACAACCGCTCGGATGGGCTCTTGGCAGCGGGTTCTCGTGGTTGGTGATACAGGGTTTCCAGAGCGATCTGTTCCGGGTGCCCTATGTCATCGAGCGGTCGGCCTTTGGCTGGTCCAGCCTCGTCGTCATGCTTGCAGCGATTGTCTCCGGACTGATCGTGGTGAGCCGGGTTTACCGGCTGGATCTGATACGCGTTCTAAAGACGAGGGAGTGAACCGATGTTTCGCAATCTGAAAGGTGCCCTACTCGCACTGATCGTTCTTGGCGTCGCGGGCCTGGGATATCTGTTTTTCGCCCCGCAACCTGTGGCTGTCGATCTGGCGTCGGTTGATCGCGGCAGGCTTGAAGTGACCGTCGACGAGGAAGGCGAAACCCAGGTCAAGGAAATCTACCGGATATCGGCGCCCATTACCGGAAAGCTCGAGAGAGTGGACATTCAGGTAGGTGACCGCGTGCTCGCCGGGCAGCGCATAGCCCGGGTTCGCCCGGTTGACCCGCCCATCCGCGACATGCGCTCCAGACTGGAGATGTCTGCCACTACAAAGGCGGCCGGCGCTGCCGTCCAGCTTGCCGAAGCTCAGGTCAAACAGGCTGAGTCAGATCTCAAGTTCGCACGAAGCGATTATTCGCGCGCGCATATACTGGCGGAAAAAGGCGTGATCTCGGGAAGAGCACTCGAAGAAGCAGAACTCAATGTGAGCGTCAAGCAGGCAGAGGTACGCAAGGCGGAAGCCGGCCTGGAACTGCGCCGTCGCGAGTTTGAATCAGCGCGCATGCGGGAACTGGAGCCAAACCAGATGCAGGCGCATGGTCCCGAGGATCAATGCTGTGTCGAGATCACGGCGCCGTCGAGCGGTGTCGTCCTGAAAGTGCTGACCGAGAGTGAACAGGTCGTGCAGGCTGGAACCACCTTGATTGAAACAGGTGATCCACACGATCTGGAAATTGTAGTGGACCTGCTGTCTTCCGATGCTGTTGGAATTTCCACAGGCACACTGGCGCGCATTGAAAACTGGGGGGGAGAAGGTGTTCTGGAAGCCAGGGTCAGGCGCATAGATCCGGCAGGCTTCACCAAGGTGTCGGCACTTGGCATTGAAGAGCAACGCGTAAATGTTGTGCTGGATTTCATCTCGCCACCGCAGCAGTGGCATGGTCTGGGCCACGCCTTCAAGGTCACCGTGCGCATCATCAAATCCGACCGCGATGAAGTGCTGCGAATACCGCTTGGAGCCTTGTTCCGGCGCGGCCCGGACTGGGCGGTTTACACGGTGCGTGACGGCAAGGCGAAATCGACCACTGTCAAGCTGGGCAAGTTTTCCCTGAGCCATGCCGAGGCAATTGAAGGGGTCATGCAGGATGATGAGGTCGTGATGTTTCCGAGCGACAAGGTTGCTGACGGTGTCTCGATCTCACAGCGCTGAACCACCATGCAGCCTCGCGCCAACTCCTGTTGATCAGCTCGTCTGGACTTTACCGTTGATCTTTAT
>CAYRLR010000194.1:0-5483 GCA_964424975.1 uncultured Anderseniella sp. | reverse complement strand
TGCGGTTAGCTTGCTGCCGGCTTGCAGGAAACTGAAACAGGTTGTGCAAACAATGAGCCGAAATCCTGCGGCTGCTCCGGTTGCCAGTCAGCGGGTTTGTCTGCGAGTTCATTTTTTGTCTGTTCGATGGATTCATCAAACGCCACGGCGCCGACATGGATCGCGCAGCCTTTGGGCAGATTGCCGATGGCTGTGACGGTTTCACCCTTGATGTAGTCATACGCGATGAAAAAATCCGGGTCGTAGACCTTGTAGGTGAATTGTCCGGTTGGCAAATCCACCGGCGTTGCAAACGGGACGACAAATGTCATCGATAACCGGCCCTGGTCATTTATGCGCTGGCCGTATTCCGTGACATCCGCGTAAGGAATGTCCTTGCCGTTTGCCGTTGCAGCCACGAAGTACCGGTACTCCTTGAGAGCGCTGATGTTTTCGGTTACCACCGGTTGCAGTTCTGCTGCGGTGTAAACGCCATCCTTGTCGGCATCCATGCCTTCGGTTGCAGCTTCGGTATAGCCCTGGTCGAAAATCCACTCCACATGAATGGCGGTGGCGCGGCCGAGTTCATCCAGAATGATGTCGGTGCGCATGTCGGAATAAACGTGCGGATGGGCAGCTACAGTGTGTGAAAACACGGTCGCTGCGATAATCAGGCTGGATGAAATTGAGACGAATTTTTTTGACACTGTGATCATGACGCGGTTGGTTTTCTGGAAGCCGGAATTTCAGATACTAGCGGACATTTGCAGCAATATCGTGATGCTCGATTCCAAAGTGTTTGAGTAATGTTATCCATCCGCGCGGATGAATATTACTCTGGCGCAGAGTGTTGCATCACAATCGTCATCTGCAAATCGACTCGTGAATTTTACCGGCACATCATCGCCCAGGTTTTGCCGGCAGGCTATTGCCTTGTTGTCGCATTCGCCTTTTGCACGCCCGTGTTGTTGCCTGTCACCCCACCCTAACGCATATGTGACAGTAAGTGCGCCGGTTGGCTGTTGCATCTCGGCGCATTTGACCGCAGTTTCAGCCAAATTGCCCCGACCATCATTTCAGGCAAGGAACACATGGGACTGGACGTATCAATCTGGGCGGCATTCCTTGCCGGACTGCTGAGTTTCCTGAGCCCGTGCGTGCTGCCGCTGGTGCCGCCTTATCTGTGTTTTATCGCCGGTACTTCGCTGGAGGACCTGACCAGCGAGGCTGAAACGGACCGTGCCGTGCAGCGCAAGGCACTGGCCGCCTCGGTTTTGTTTGTGCTCGGGTTCTCGACCGTATTTATTGCACTGGGTGCATCGGCCAGTGTGATCGGGCAGTGGCTGAGAGAGGCCACGACCTGGGAAATCACCATCGGCAGCATGAATTTTCCGGTTCTGACGTCGGTTGCCGGTGTCATTATCATTATCATGGGACTGCACTTTCTGGGTGCATTCCGTATTGGCCTGTTGCATCGCGAGGTGCGCTATCAGCAGGAAGCAAAACCGGTCGGTCTGTTTGGAGCATACGCCATTGGTCTTGCCTTTGCGCTTGGCTGGACACCGTGCATCGGGCCGGTTCTGGCTGCCATCCTCACTGTGGCCGGTTCCGCCGACGGCGTCGCCACCGGCGCAGGCCTGCTGGCCGTCTATTCTGCCGGCCTGGGCGTGCCATTCCTGCTGGCAGCGGTTGCCATGCCGCAGTTTCTTGTGTTCATGAAAAAGTTCCGCCGCCATCTCGGTCTCGTCGAGAAAGCCATGGGGGCCATGCTGGTTATAACCGGCATCCTGTTCCTGACCGGAACATTTACAACACTGTCCTACTGGATGATCGAAACTTTCCCCGGCCTTGCTGCCTTGGGCTAGACTTGATTCCATGCACCCTGCGTCTGAATGGAGAGTCTCATGAAAATAACTGTCGACATCGATTGCACACCTGAAGAGGCGCGCACGTTTTTCGGTCTGCCCGATGTGCAGCCGATGCAGGCGGCCATGATGGCCAAACTGCAGGCCCAGATGGAAAACCAGATGGACCAACTCGATCCTGCGGAAATCATGAAAACCTGGATGACTCCGGGGATGGAAGGTTTGGGACAGCTTCAAAAAGCCATGTGGGCTGCCGCGACCAGCGGGGGGTCACCGAAGCCCGGAAAAGAATGAAGCCTGGAAAAGGGTAAAGACCAGGGTCAGGACCTGTAACGCAAATTCATGAGAGGTTGAATTGCGCTCCGGGCGACCTGTGCCGGGCCACACACATGGGGACATGAAGCGGGAAAGCTGTCGCTCGTTTTGCAGGAGACAAAGCAAGCTTTACTGATCCGTCGCGGGCATATGTCATAGTTCCCAAAGCGCTGATGATGCTTGATGGATCACGTTAGCAGATTGGCACTATACTTGCTTGCCTTCACCTCGCAACTGCGAGTGGAGGAAACAATGCGAAGTCTGTTGTCACAGTTTAGGGCATTTGAGCTGCTGGCTCATGTCCGGTTTTCTACAGCGTTACTGGGCTCAGTGTTGGCCCTGACCCTGCTTGCGGCCGATGCACCAGCGGAAACGACTAATACCAGCCAACTCTCCTCTTTGTCGAAGCCAATGATGTTGACACTACCGTCTGGCTCTACCGGTGGTGGCCAAGCCATGTTCGTTGAAGTCGAAGAACCCGCCGCCCAGAGGGGAAAGTCGTCAATTGCGTGCCGATTTGCGTCTTCATTGGCAGTTGACGGCCACTATGACATGCGATCTGGTCACTATATCTGTCTCGTTCCGCCTCATCCGCGGCCGGAATCGGTTGATGTGACGATTGTCATCAACGGGCTGACATTCAAGATGCCTGAGCCATACATCTATACAACGCACGGCAAACATGATTCCCCAGTGACAAAGGTTCATGTTCCAAGGCTGCAAGAGCGGGTTAAATGGATCAAGGAGCAGTTACCTGACAAGGTGAAACTCTGCGCTGTCTTGAAGAACGGAAACCCGCCCGGGTGGCTTGGAAAAGCCATGAGTACTGCAGCGAGTGTGGATTATTTTTGTGTTCCACGGGTTCAAGATGGCATTGCTCTGCGCCGTGCAGGTGTGAAGGTGCCGATCATCGTCATGTATTTGACGGATGCGTCTTATGTGCCGCAATTGCTTCATTACGAATTGCAACCGGCCGCCTACAGTCTTGCATGGGTAAACAAGGTAAACCAGGTGTTGGAGAGGGTCGGCCAGCGCCTTGATGTGCACTTGTGGATCGATACGGGCATGTCGCGAGAGGGCGTGCTGCCGGACGAGGCGCTGCCGTTAGCGCGTGCAATTCACGAAAGTCCAAATCTGCATTTGCAGGGTATTTCAACGCATTTCTGTTGTATCAATAAGGATGACCTGGTCGCTTTGAACAACAATGATCTGAGCAACGAGACGGTTTTGCAGAAGCAGCGATTTGATCAGGTTGTGACGCAAATTCGTGCCGAAGGAATTGGTCGTGATGCGCTGTTGCACGCCAGTTCGAGTAACGGGCTGCGTTACGGCCTGACCCCGATTTACCACGACATGGTGAGAGTTGGCACGATGCTGTTTGAAAACCCCGAGCCTGAGAATAGAAACTACACCTGGGAAACCAGAATCCTGCAGGTGAAAACCATGCCAAAGGGCTGGTGTATAAACTACGGTTGCAAAGAAAGATGGGATGAAGAAATTCGGGTTGGGCTGGTTGGTCATGTTCCAGATGACGAAGTGGATTATTACATTCGCGGGAAGAAGGTTGAGACATTCCTGGATCACGAAACGGTCGTCGTCCTGGATCTCAGCGATTTTCCAGATGTCGGCGTAGGTGAAGAAGTGACCATTGCCTTTAACGGAGACAACTCGGTTTTGAATACTTCCTACTCTGCACCAATCACCCTGGAAGGTGGCATGCTTGACTGACGACGGGCAATGGCAATCCCTACAGAACAGATGAGTGCACCGACTACCTGATCAACAATCCGACTGACGCGATGTGCATCGTGCCTTCAAATCGGCCGGCTTTCGTTGACTGGTTGCGGGGCAGACCGGACCCCGTGCCGCACCGTGATGAAAAAGGAAACCTGCGGCGTTTGGTTGCTGGCCATTTCCTGAAAGACGTATTCAGCGGCGCCCGGACTGTCGCCGCGACGAGCGGGGGCACCGAAGCCGGACAAGGGCTAGACGTTCAGCCCGATGAGCCATATCCATGATGGCTGAACTTTGTCCAAGACAGTCATTCGTCGAACCGCATCCAGTGTTCGCCTGGTGCCGGAAGCGGAAGGCTCAAAATGACCCAATGCCCCAATGCGACGATGTGCAAGAACTGGTCGTCGCTGGAGGAGCAATCCGCCTATGAGTGAAACAGTACCTCTGATCGATCTGTGCAATGGCCGTCAGTTTTTCCTCTCCAAAACTCATTTGATCACTTGAAATGCGGCCAGGTGGCATGAAGATCGTCGATCACAAACACATGAGCGTGTCTGTTCCGCACCTTCGCAGAACCCTGCTCCCAGTGCGGATGATGGCTGGGGAGCCCCTCGTGCGAGTGCTCGACAATCTCTTTGTCGGAGGAAGGCCAGAGCCATGCCGCCGCCAATGTTGCGCATACCGCAATAACCCCCAGAATAACAGAAGCCGCAGGCAAGCCAAAAACAACACCCGCCCATCCGGCCAGGGGATAAGTTATCATCCAGCACGCATGCGACAATGCAAACTGCGCCGCAAACACAGCCGGGCGATCCTCGGCGTGTGATGAACGCCGCAAGAGCCGTCCCGATGGCGTTTGTGCGAGTGAATACCCGGCACCAATCGAAAACCACAGGGCAATAAGCCAGCCATATGACTGGAGTGTCGCGGAGATGCCCGTGGCAATAGCCAAAACAGCGGCACCTATGATCATGACAGGTCGATCCGATACTCTATCCAGCATCTTTGGGAGACCAACTGCCACCAGCATGGAGCCTGCTCCAAAGGCCGCCAGGGCTAACGCGGTTTCACGGTCTCCTAAGCCGAAGACAGACTGCACATAGACCACGGTGTTTACGATTACTATTGCACCCGCTGCGGCTACTGCCATGTTGATCGCAAGCAGCCCTCGAAGGCGAGGTGTTGCGAGATAGATTCGGATGCCTCGGGTGATGCGGTCGTAAATGCCGCGCGGTGCGCCGACATTTGATTTGGGCAAGGTTACCGAGACGACGAGTGCGGCAGAGGCCAGAAATCCGATTACGGTTCCTGCGAACAAGTTGTGAAAGCTGACTATGGTCAGCAGCGCCGCAGCAAGTATCGGGCTGACCAAACTCTCCATGTCGTAAGCAAGCCGGGAGAGCGAAAGAGCTCGTGTGTATTCTTTCTCGTCTGGCAGGATGTCGGGGATTGTTGCCTGAAAGGTTGGGGTAAAGGCTGCTGACGCCGATTGGAGCAGGAATATCAGGACGTAAACCTGCCAGATCTCTGTCACAAACGGCAGCAGCAATGCCACCATTGCACGAACGAGATCAAGGGCAACGAGCATTC
>CAYRLR010000193.1:0-5499 GCA_964424975.1 uncultured Anderseniella sp. | reverse complement strand
GAGACACTTGCTGTAGAGTCGATTTTCGAGGACATCGGTCGTCTGGAAAAATGGGCTGCTCGCGGTGAGAGTTTGTGCGCCGACGACCTGTATTTGTTGATGCAGTGTAACTCCCGTTTATCACGGTTACTCCAGGTATTGTCTGCCGGTGCTGCGTCGGCCAAGCCATGCGAATCGTTCGCCTTCACACCTGTAACCAGCCTCAGGAAAGCTTCGAAACCGTCGGCGGATTTCCAGGTGAACGCCGCATGAGGCTGTTCTAGCGGTGCCGAGAGCCCCGCATGAGATGAGCCAGACCACACCGGTCGATAGAAATGTTACAGCGATTGTGCTATGATGATTACAGACGGCCTTGATGAGTACCGTGTCGATTTATCGGAGGTTACCATGAAAACAATGCTTGTTTCCGCATTCATAGCCCTGTTCGCCTTCCCGGCAATTGCCGGAGAGGTGCCGAAAGTCACTCTTGCGCCCGCCGGCAGTTCGATCGGTGCAGCGACTGCGACGACATCCGCGGAGGCGGCAGCCACCATGGCGACGGGCGATACTGGCAGCACGAGCGAAAGATCACCGCAGCAATCCATACCATCGTTTTCAGCCTATGGCGGTGGTTGTGATCGCGGTCATGCCTCGACAGAAGCGATGCTGATCAACTGAAGCATTCTGGATGAAGCAGTCGATAGGTAACGTCACCGTTGCCTGTCAGATGCCCTCGGCCACCTGACGGTCATATTCGGCTGCATCAAACCGGCCAAGCGACGCTGCCACCCGGCAATCGTCAGACAATGTCCATTCCTCCCAGCCCGGAACTTCACCCTGTTGCCGGCGGCGCGAATATCATCCAGATGCACGGTCAGGTCAGGAAACTCGGCGTAGAACCCGGCCGCCATTTCGGCAATCGCCGCCCGGCCTGCAAGCTCGTCTCCGCCATTGATGGCGATCTTGCCATCAAGTGCATAAAACGCTGCAACGCCTTCTGGTGGCTGTGAACTCCACGCTGCAGCATAACAGGTTGCCATGTCGCGAACTGTTGCCGGGGATGGGGCCATGTGGGGTGTCTCCTGGTATCGGGTGAATTTCTGGCGTGGGCTGATCGTACCCCGCACGCGAGTATAGAGATAGTCCCACTGACTTGCGAAGGATCACCCATTCCCTGTCCAGTCAAATTGTTACAACAGCGGGAGACTGGCGTAACGGATGAGGTGAACTTCAACCTGGAGCAGCATTTTCCATAAAAAACGGAGCCTCGCAAAGGAGGCTCCGCATAATCGTCGCGAACTGTTGTGGCGAGTGAGAGCTAGCTGCACCCGCTCGTTGAGCCGCAGGTATCGCATTTCATGCAGGTGCCGTTGCGCAGCAGGGTGAAATTGCCGCATTCGCCGCAACTGTCGCCTTCATAGCCCTTCATGCGGGCTTCGACGCGGCGTTCTGCATCCGTCTTCACCTGGCCGTCTGAATCAATGTCCAGCGGAACCATTACCTGTTCCTCGATGTGCAGGCTGGCGGCAACGGCCATTTCCACCGCCACGTCCAGGGCAGCGGCACCGTCTGCCACATAAGCGGCCTCGATGCGGGACTGGGTGGCCGCGACCGGATTGGTCAGAGTGGCTGACGCCAGGCTGCTCGGCATCATGAACACATTGTCAGCCAGCTTCTGCCGGGTGTAGCCGGAAGAGGCTATCGCCATGGCCGGCATGCCACCTGGAGGACACGGTGCAGCGCCGGCCTTGCCTGGCTTGCCTTCGCTTTCGCCCTTGCCCATGGCATCAAAGCGAATGTCGGCAGGCTCGACATGGGCCAGGTCATTGCGGCTCAGATACGACACGGCCAGTTCGCGGAACACATAGTCGAGGATCGATGTGGCGTTCTTGATCGCCTCATTGCCCTGTACCTGACCCGCTGGTTCAAACCGGGTGAAGGTAAACGCCTCGACATACTCTTCCAGCGGCACGCCATATTGCAGGCCAAGCGATATCGCGATGGCGAAGTTGTTCATCATGGCCCGGAACGCAGCGCCTTCCTTGTGCATGTCGATGAAGATTTCACCGAGCTTGCCATCGTCATACTCGCCGGTGCGCAGGTAGACCTTGTGCCCGCCGACAATGGCCTTCTGGGTATAGCCCTTGCGCCGCTGTGGCAGTTTTTCACGCTCGCGGGTCATCAGCTTTTCGACAATCTTTTCGACAACTCTCTCGACCTGCTGGGTTTGCGGCATGGCGGTGATCTGTTCGACCATGTCATCAGCGTCTTCGTCTTCATCCTCGATCAGGGCTGAATTGAGCGGCTGGCTGAGCTTGGAGCCGTCGCGATACAGCGCATTGGCCTTCAGAGCCAGTTTCCAGGACAGCATGTAGGCTGCCTGGCAGTCTTCGACAGAGGCCTCGTTCGGCATGTTGATGGTCTTTGAAATAGCGCCCGAGATGAACGGCTGTGCTGCCGCCATCATGCGGATGTGGCTGTCGACCGACAGGTACCGCCTGCCGAGACGGCCGCACGGATTGGCACAGTCGAACACCGACAGATGCTCGTCCTTGAGTTCCGGCGCGCCTTCCAGCGTCATGGCACCGCAGACGAAGATGTTGGCGGCTTCGATGTCAGCCTTGGCAAAACCGAGATGGCTCAGCAGGCAGAAGTTGAAATCTTCCAGCTGTGCAGCCGAAATGCCAAGCGTCTCGGTGCAGAACTTCTCGCCCAGCGTCCATTTGTTGAATACGAACTTGATGTCAAAGGCAGAAGCCAGGCCGTCTTCAACCGCCTGCAGCTCCTTCGAGGTGAAGCCCTTGGCTTTCAATGTTTCATGGTTGATGCCGGGTGCATCCGACAGTGTGCCATTACCCACGGCGTACTGGATGATGCGCTCGATCTGCGCTTCGGAATAGCCCAGCGTATTGAGCGCGGCAGGTACCGCACGGTTGATGATCTTGAAGTAACCGCCGCCTGCCAGCTTCTTGAACTTGACCAGCGCGAAGTCCGGCTCGATGCCGGTGGTGTCGCAATCCATCACCAGGCCGATTGTGCCGGTCGGCGCGATAACGGTGGCCTGGGCATTTCGGTAGCCGTGCCTGGTACCAAGCTCGACTGCCCGGTCCCAGGCTGCAACTGCATGGTCAAGCAGCTTCTTGTCAGCGCAGTTGGCATGATCAAGCGGCACCGGGTTGACGGCCAGCTTCTGATAACCCTGGGCAGATCCACGCGCTGCCAGTTGATGGTTCTTCATCACCCGCAACATGGCAGATGCGTTTTTCTTGTATCCGGGGAAGGGCCCCAGTTCGCCGGCCATCTCGGCAGACGTTGCATAGGACACACCGGTCATGATGGCCGAGATGGCACCGCAAATGGCGCGGCCTTCATCTGAGTCATAGGAAAAGCCGGACGTCATCAGCATGCCGCCGATATTGGCAAAGCCCAGTCCGAGCGTACGGAACTCATAGGAGCGTTTGGCGATTTCCTTGGACGGGAACTGTGCCATGAGAACGGAGATTTCCAGCACCATGGTCCACAAACGGACGCCGTGTTCGAAACCCTCGATGTCAAACTTCGAGTTGGACTTGTCGAGGAAGGTGAGCAGGTTCAATGAGGCAAGGTTGCAGGCAGTGTCATCCAGGAACATATACTCCGAGCACGGGTTCGATGCGCGGATGTCGCCGGATGCGGGGCAGGTGTGCCAGTCATTGATTGTGGTATGGAACTGGATGCCCGGATCAGCGCAAGCCCATGCGGCATTGCCGATCTTTTCCCACAGGTCGCGCGCATCGATGGTTTTGGCGACACCTTCGCGCATGCGCCATTTCAGGTCCCACGACGAGCCGTTTTCAACCGCGCGCAGGAACTCATCGGTGACGCGCACAGAGTTGTTGGAGTTCTGGCCCGATACCGTGCGATAGGCTTCGCCATCCCAGTCGGTGTCATAGGTGTCGAATTCGATTTCCTCGAACCCTTGTGCGGCAAACTGCAGGACGCGCTTGATATAGCTGTCGGGCACATGCGACTTGCGCGCATCCTTGATGGCGCGCTTCAGGGCAGGGTTTTTCACAGGATTGTAGCAATCATCGCCGGGGCCGTCACAGTTGACGCACGCCTTCATGATGATCTTCAGGTGCTGCTGGGTAACCTTGGAGCCGGTGACGAGAGCTGCAACTTTTTCTTCTTCCTTCACCTTCCAGTCGATATAGGCCTCGATATCGGGATGGTCGACATCAACCACCACCATCTTGGCGGCGCGACGGGTCGTGCCGCCGGACTTGATGGCGCCTGCAGCGCGGTCGCCGATCTTCAGAAAGCTCATCAGGCCGGATGATTTGCCGCCACCGGACAATGGCTCGTTTTCACCGCGGATGAAGGAGAAGTTGGAGCCGGTGCCGGAGCCGTATTTGAACAGGCGGGCCTCGCGTACCCACAGGTCCATGATGCCGCCTTCATTGACCAGATCATCAGAGATTGACTGGATGAAGCAGGCATGCGGCTGGGGATGCTCATATGAAGACGTGGACTTGGTCAGCTTGCCGGTCTGGAAGTCGACATAGTGGTGGCCCTGGCCGGGTCCGTCGATACCATAGGCCCAGTGCAGTCCGGTATTGAACCATTGCGGGCTGTTCGGGGCACAGCGCTGGGTGGCCAGCATGTTGACCATCTCTTCGTAAAACGCCAGTGCGTCTTCCTCGGCATCGAAGTAGCCGCCCTTCCATCCCCAATAGGTCCAGGTGCCGGCCAGGCGGTTGAACACCTGCTGGGCAGACATTTCAGAGGAATAGCGCTCTTCTTCCGGCAGTGCGGCCAGCGCTTTCTTGTCTTCCACCGAACGCCACAACCATGATGGTACGGAGTTTTCTTCGACTTTCTTCAAGCGTGCCGGTACGCCGGCCTTGCGGAAGTATTTCTGCGCAATAATGTCGGATGCGACCTGGCTCCAAGCCTTGGGCACCTCGATATCCTTGAGCTGAAACACGATTGACCCGTCAGGGTTCCTGATTTCGCTTGTCGCCTTACGAAATTCGACCTGTGCATATGGTCCTTTGCCTTCAAGTGTAAAGCGCCGTTCTACCCGCATTGTATTCCCCTATTCAAAGCAGCCTATCTGCTTTCATTTGTTCAAGTTGTTGTTTTCAAGCGCTTTTCAGCAGCCAAAATCTATTCACACGACCTTACAGACAAGATTGCACAGCAAAGCTCTCCCTTTACGCGTGCCTGACCTCCCGGCCCGTACGCACAAGACACAACTTCCCTGTTTGGACAGTGCGATATTATTCCGCTTTATCCATCGTTCGACGTTTGGAGTTCGGTAATTGAATTACCTTGGGGGATGGCCCTAACTCCGAGCCGCCCCATGCCCCGGTCCCATGCACATGAATGTAGTGCTGATTGCCGCGCGTCGTCAATACCTAGTGTGTTAACGAAAGCCTAACACAACATATAGTATCCACAGCCTTGACAGGCTCTGTGGATAAACGGACTTAGCCACGATTCGCCCATGAAGCTCAACGATTCCGCGGCGTTGGACCG
>CAYRLR010000192.1:0-5508 GCA_964424975.1 uncultured Anderseniella sp. | reverse complement strand
TGAAACCGGGTGGGCGGCTGATCTTCATGGACTCGCTGCAACTGGGTGATGTTGATGGCTATGACGGCATGCTGCAGTCATTCCCGGTCAACTTCCATGAGCCGTATTACGGCAGCTACATAAAGGAAGACCTGGCCGGCATATTTACCGGGGCGGGGCTGATCCATGCCGAAAGCCGCCCGGTATTCCTGTCAAAACTGGTGGTTTGCGACAAGCCTTAACAGTCGAGCAGGTCAGCCAGCGTGTTGAAGTTGTCTGCAACGTAGTCCACGGACCCTTTCGGGGCGGTTTTGGCGCCAACCCCTTTGCCAAACTCGTCTGGCCTCGGCACGTAAGCCGTGGCAAGCCCGAGCTCGGCTGCAGCTTCCAGATCATCAAGGTGGGCTGCAACCATCATGCACTCTTCCGGTAATAGCGAAAGCGCATCGGCTGACCCCAGATAGGCCTGCGGGTGCGGCTTGTAGGCCTGGGCGACTTCTGCACCCAGGATCACATCCCACGGCAGACCGGCGCGCTTGGCCATGTTGGTCATCAAGGCGATATTGCCGTTGGAACACGGAGCAATGATATACCTGGTCTTCAGCCGCTCAAGGCCGGATACGCAATCAGGCCACGGGTCGAGCCGGTGCCAGGCGGTTACCAGGCGATGCAGGCCTTCGCCGGTGGGCACATCAACACCGTACTGGGCGAATATCTCCCGCAGGTTTTCCTCGTGCAGGATGTCGAGGCGGACGAAGCCGCGATTGCCTTCGCGTATGCGCTGCATGGCCGGTTGATAGAGCCCGCGCCAGCCGTCTGCAATTGCCGGCCAGTCGGCTGCAACATGGGTGTCCTTGCCCCAGGCGGCCAGTTCCCGGATGATGCCGGAACGCCAGTCGACGACCGTGCCGAACACATCAAACAGCAGCGCCTTGATTTCATATCCGTGAGCCATGATGAATTATCCGTTCTGCCCGCGATGGCGCAGGTAATGATCCGCCAGCACGATGGCCATCATGGCCTCGCCGACCGGCACGGCGCGAATGCCGACGCACGGATCATGGCGGCCCTTAGTGATGATGTCGGTTTCCTCGCCACTGCTGGTTACGGTCCTGCGTGGCGTGAGAATCGACGATGTCGGCTTGACGGCAAACCGGCACACAACGTCCTGACCGCTGGATATACCGCCGAGAATGCCACCGGCATGGTTGGACAGGAATTCCGGCTGGTTGCCCTTCATGCGGATTTCGTCGGCATTTTCCTCACCGGTGATGGCGGCAGCTTCAAAGCCATTGCCGATTTCCACGCCCTTGACCGCATTGATGCTCATCATGGCCGATGCAATGTCCTGATCGAGCTTGCCGTAAACCGGCGCGCCCCATCCGGCAGGTACGCCGGACGCGACGACTTCAATCACCGCGCCGCACGATGATCCGGCCTTGCGGATGCCGTCGAGATAGGTTTCCCAGTCGCTGGCAGCTTGCGCATCGGGACAGAAGAACGGGTTCTCATTCACCTGGTCCCAGTCCCAGTTGTCACGGTTGATCCTGTGTGGGCCCATCTGCACCAGGGCGGCACGCACTTCGACCATCGGGATCACCTTGCGGGCAACCGCTCCTGCTGCCACGCGCGCTGCGGTTTCGCGCGCCGATGACCTGCCGCCACCGCGATAGTCGCGCACGCCGTATTTTTCCGTGTAGGTAAAGTCGGCATGACCGGGGCGGAACTTGTCGCGGATCTCCGAGTAATCCTTTGAGCGCTGGTCGACGTTTTCGATCATCAGGGCAATCGGTGTGCCGGTGGTGATCTGCCCTTGCGTGCGGTCGTCTTCGAACACACCTGAGAGGATTTTCACCTGGTCGGGTTCGCGCCGCTGGGTGGTGAAGCGCGACGTGCCGGGCTTGCGCTTGTCGAGGAAGGCCTGGATATCGGTTTCGGTGATCGCGATGCCGGCAGGGCAGCCGTCAATGACACACCCCAGGGCCACCCCGTGTGATTCCCCGAACGTGGTAATGCGGAACAGATGGCCGAACGAATTGTGTGACATGGTAAGCGTATCCCTGTTGGCCGCCCAAGTCTTATGCGGCGCGCCGGGCTTCGTCAAACGGTATGGAACAGGCGCGACACCAGCGGATTATCGTTTCACCCGATGGTTGCTGGCTATAATCCGGATGCCCGGTTGCGGGGCAATGGCGAACCGGCTTTGAATTTCGCGCAACAGTTTCCTGCGAATGGCCCGGCCAAAATCATCAAAACTGTCTGCTGTCTCAACAAACGCGCCGGGCCCGGCGATCACCTCGTCGCGGTAATAGTCATCCAGAGCCGGAAAATTCTCCGACAGGATGGGCAGTCCGTTGACGGTTATGCCTGCTGCCAATGCAATGAGCCTGGCATCTCTCACCATGATGCCCCTGGAAAACGAGAACTCGGTCTCGATGCCGTCACCGGACACATCAATAACCTGGCGAAGGCCATGATAGGTATTGCCTGTCAACATGTTGACGGCTTCGCGAACACCGGCACCGATACCGGTTCCACCGCCGCCGATCTCAACCGTGTCATTCTCACTCAATTGAAAGGTCTCGACAAACCCGGCGAAAGCGTCGGCAGATTGCGCACTGTCCAGCACAAACCAGCCGCTCTTGATCTTCGGGAAGGCAGCATCCGACCATAACATCACCGAAACCGCTATCTTGCCTGTCGGCCCGGACGCAATGGCGGCCTGGATCGCCGGGTCACGAAATGCCGCTGCGGTGCCATTGAGTTGCAGGATGTATTCGGCATTGCTGATACTGCCGGATGCATCCATGGCCAGAACCAGTTCCAGGTCCACCTGTTCTGCCTGCGCAGACGGCGCAAGGCATGTGACAAGGGCGGCAACAATGCCGGCTGCCAGCATTCTGAAGCTATGTTTCCCGGGCAGTTTCATGGCTTGAGAAATTAAGTCAGTGCGCCAGCGTGTCAAATGGCGTTTCTGTTATCGGATAGCGGCCGGTGCTCTGCAGTGTATTGAACAATCCGCTGCAGTGGGCATTGCAGATGATCGAATGCGTCTGGCAGATGCTTCCATTCAGCCTGCGGTTGCCCGGAACCACTCGATCTCACCGTCCCTGAGGCGATAGAATTTCCATTGCGGGTTGCGCTGTGCCGGTATCTCGGCGACCGGCAGGTTCAGCACCAGGCCGCGCACGATGCGGCTGATGCCGCCATGGGCCACGGCAAGGGTCGGGCGGGTCAGGCTGTTCAGCCAGTCATGGACCCGGGTCGTGGCGTCGGCATAGCTTTCACCGCCTTCCGGCCGGAACGCATGATAGCCTTCCGGGTCTTTTTCAGGATCGAGCCCCCTGGCATTGAGTTCAGGCCAGGTGGAGCCTTCCAGATCACCGAAATTGAGTTCTTTCAACCGCTCGTCAATGATGATGCTGGACCAGTCGAGGCCAAAACCATCAACGATGTGCTGCATGGTCTGGCGGGGACGCTGCATCGGGCTGACATGCAGGTCGAAACCGTCAAGACTGTCGTGCAGGCCTGACAGGGCCTGGCCAATCGCAGCGGCTTGCGCATGCCCGGTTGCATTGAGAGGGATGTCTGTCTGGCCCTGAATGCGCCGTTGCAGATTCCAGTCAGTCTCGCCATGGCGGACAAACCAGAGTTCCGGGTAGCTGCCGGGGGCAGGACTCATTAACGGGTCCTGACCCTATTCACTTCGTTCAAGACTCATGTCAGGGGCGTAGGGGTTCTTCATGCCGACCACATGATAACCCGAATCGACATGATGGATCTCGCCGGTCACGCCGCGGCTCATCTCGGACAGCAGATAGGCACCGGACTGGCCGACCTCGTCTATGGTGACGGTCCGGCGCATCGGGGAATTATTCTCGTTCCACTTGAGGATATAGCGGAAATCACCAATGCCGGATGCGGCCAGCGTCTTGATCGGGCCGGCGGAAATGGCGTTGACGCGAATATTCTTCTCGCCCAGATCAGCTGCCAGATAGCGCACGGATGCCTCGAGAGCAGCCTTGGCAACGCCCATGACATTGTAGTGCGGCATCCATTTTTCAGCGCCGTAATAGGTCAGAGTCAGCAGTGAACCGCCATCCGTCATCAGTTTTTCAGCCCGCTGGGCGATAGCTGTGAACGAATAACATGAGATATTCAGCGACCTGTTGAAGTTTGCTTCAGACGTGTCGACATAACGTCCGGTCAATTCGTCCTTGTCGGCAAAGGCGATGGCGTGAACCACAAAATCCAGCTTGCCCCAGCGCTTCTCCAGTTCGGCGAACACCGCATCCATCGAGGCAGTGTCGGTTACATCGCACGGCAGCACGATGTCGGAACCGAGCTCCGCTGCCAATGGCTTGACGCGCTTGCCCAGCGCATCGCCTTGATAGGTAAATGCCAGTTCTGCGCCGTGACTGTGTGCCGCCTTCGCAATGCCCCATGCGATGGAGCGATTGTTGGCAACCCCCATCACAAGCCCGCGCTTGCCGGCCATGATTGATCCCGCCTGGGTCATGGACAACGCCCTTTGCTGTTAGAAACCATGAGAAAGTTACCTGTATTTGCACGAAAACCCCCAATTGGTCCACCGCCAAATGTGCATGGTGGAAAAGAACTGGCTGACGGGGCAAAGCCGTACCATATTGCGTACAACACCTGAATGATTGACACGAGGCTGCAATGAGCACGAGCGAGACTGAGCAAACCGACTTTACCACCCGCAGCGAACCGTTCCAGCTGTTTGCCGATTGGCTGGAAGAAGCCAGGGCCAGCGAACCGAACGACCCCACCGCCATGAGCGTGGCCACGGCCGATGCCGACGGCTTGCCCAATGTGCGCATGACGCTGCTGAAAGAGTTCGATGAGCGCGGGTTCGTCTTCTACACCAATTTCGAAAGCCAGAAGGGAACCGAGATACTGGCGTCTCGAAAGGCCGCACTGGGGTTTCACTGGAAGTCGCTGCGCAGGCAGGTCCGGTTGCGAGGGCCGGTGGAGGTGGTGTCCGATGAAGAAGCCGATGCCTATTACAAGTCCCGCCCGCGCGACAGCCGCATTGGCGCCTGGGCATCGCAACAATCGCGCCCCCTGGAAAGCCGTTTCGCCCTGGAAAAGGCGGTCGCCAGATATGCAGCAAAATACGCCATCGGCGAAATTCCGCGTCCGCCGTACTGGTCGGGCTTTCGCATCAAGCCGGTCTATGTCGAGTTCTGGAAGGACGGGGCTTTTCGTCTGCACGACAGGGTGGTGTTCCGGCGCGACAGCGAGGCCGACGCCTGGAGCAAGACACGGCTTTATCCGTAACTATGATTGCCGTATAGATCGCTGGTTCAGTATTTTGGGCTCGATCAGGGGCAAGATTTTTGGTCGTAACAACCAGAAACCGTCCTGGTCCAGTCATTGGAGTCTTTCATGGCCGCAACGCAGACCGATAACACCGATCGCAAAACCCTGATTCTGACCGGCGCGTCGCGCGGCATAGGCCATGCGACCGTGAAACGGTTTTCTTCAGCCGGATGGCGGGTGATT
>CAYRLR010000191.1:0-5542 GCA_964424975.1 uncultured Anderseniella sp. | reverse complement strand
GAGTCTTTCATGGCCGCAACGCAGACCGATAACACCGATCGCAAGACCCTGATTCTGACCGGCGCGTCGCGAGGCATAGGCCATGCGACCGTGAAACGGTTTTCTTCAGCCGGATGGCGGGTGATTACCTGTTCGCGCCACCCGTTTCCGGAAAACTGCCCGTGGGAAATGGGGCCGGAGGATCACATCCAGATCGATCTGGCCGACATGGATGACGTGCGCCGCGGCGTTGACGAAATGAAGCAGCGTCTCAAGGACCAGGGAAGCCGGTTGAACGCGCTGGTCAACAATGCAGCCGTATCGCCCAAGCTTGAAGGCGGCGGGCGCATGAACACGTTTGACACCAGTGCGGCCGACTGGAGCCACGTGTTCAACGTCAACTTCTTTGCGCCCGTCATGCTGGCCCGCGGGCTGGTCGACGCACTCAAAGCCGGCCAGGGATCGGTCGTCAACGTCACCTCCATTGCAGGCACGGCAGTCCACCCGTTTGCCGGTGCCGCCTATTCGACGTCAAAGGCCGCCCTTGCCTCGCTGACCCGCGAAATGGCCAATGATTTCGGCCCGCTTGGTGTGCGCGTGAATTCCATTTCGCCGGGAGAAATTGAAACCTCGATCCTGTCGCCGGGAACAGAGAAGATCATTCCGAGCATTCCGTTGCGCCGTCTGGGCCAGCCGGAAGAGGTCGCCAAGGCGATCTATTTCCTGTGCACCGACGCATCTTCTTACGTGACCGGCGCGGAAATCCACGTGAACGGCGGTCAGCATGTCTGAAGACAATCGGTCGCCTGAAACTATAGCTGCCCATGCGCTGCACAGCGTTGACGAGGCAACCGGTTCGGTGGTGCCGCCACTGCATACGGCAACCACGTTTGCCCGCGATGATGATTACCAGCTTCGCGGCACTCACCTGTATTCGCGCTATGGCAACCCGACCATCGACCAGGCCGAGCAGATCATTGCCAGGCTGGAAAACGGGCATGATGCACTGGTGTTCGCATCCGGGCTGGCCGGCATCGCCGCCCTGTTTGAAACCGTCAAGCCCGGCGCGCACATCGTGGCGCCGGAAATCATGTATTGGGGCACACGTGACCTGATGACCCGCATGATTGAAAAGCAGCGCATTACTGCGACTTATGTCGATCCGGCTGACCTTGAAGCACTCAAGGCGGCAATGGTGCCGGGCAAGACCGAACTTGTGTGGATGGAAACCCCGGTCAATCCGGTCTGGGACGTCATCGACATCCGCGCGGTTGCCGATATTGCCCATGCCGCAGGCGCTGAACTGGCGGTAGATTCAACCTCTGCAAGCCCGGTTGTTACCCGCCCGCTGGATCATGGCGCAGACATCGTGTTCCACTCGGTCACGAAATATCTCAATGGCCATTCCGATGTACTCGGCGGTGCGCTGGTGACGGGCGAAGACAATGCACGCTGGGCAGAGGCAAGAAGCGTGCGCAATGTCACCGGCGGTATCCTGGCTCCGTTCGAAGCCTGGCTGCTGATCCGCGGCATGCGCACATTGTTTGTGCGGGTCAACAAGGCGGCTGAAACCGCGCTGGCCATTGCGCGGCACCTGGAACACCATGCCAAGGTTGAGAAGGTGTTGTATCCGGGACTGCAATCACACCCCCATCATGAAATCGCGCGGCGCCAGATGGACGGCTTCGGGGCCATGATGTCCATATGTGTGAAGGGCGGCATGGCGGAAGCCGGCCGGTTTATCCGCGCGCTCCAGATATTCCTGCCGGCAACATCGCTTGGCGGTGTCGAAAGCCTTGCTGAACACCGCAAGGTCATTGAAGGCGACGCCAGCCCGATCCCCGACAATCTGATCAGGCTGTCGGTCGGCATCGAGAGCCGGGATGACCTGATTGCCGATCTGGAACAGGCGCTCGACAAGGCATGAGGCGGCTGGCGTTTGCACTCGGCGCATTGTTGTTCTGCGGCCAGGTCCATGCCCAGCAGAGCCAGCGGCTGCCGGACGGTATGGTTGCAACCGGATCGAACGATATAGCCGAAGCCTGGCTGACCCGCCCCACGACACGATATGCCCACGGCATTCTGGGCGATGCCATCGAGGCGGGCGGCCTGATGGTGAAGATGACCAGTGGCCGGCTTCACGAACACGAGTTGCCAGCCGGGTTCGTCTTCGAAGACCGGCGCGCCCGGCTGGTCGACCTGGACGGCGATGGCCGCGACGAGATTGTCGTGGTTCTCACCAGTGTGACCGAAGGTGCTGCCCTTGCTGTTTATGATGTCGCGAACGGCAAGCTCCGGCTCAAGTCGAAGACCCCGCACATTGGCCGGACGCACCGCTGGCTCAACCCGGCGGAATTTGCCGACCTTGACGGTGATGGCCGCATTGAGAGCACCGCTGTGTGGACCCCGCACCTGGGCCGGGTCCTGCAGGCATGGCGGCTGGTCGATGGACAACTGCAGCCTGTGGCCAGCATCAAGGGCTATTCAAATCACGCCATCGGATCGCGCGTTCTCGACATGACCGAGATTGTAAAACTGTCTGACGGGCGTACGGCCCTGGCCGTTCCCACCCCTGGATATGACGAGATCGCGTTCGTTGTCTTGCAGCAAGGCAGCTTCACCGAAGTTGCCCGCGTGCCGGCTGCAGGGCGCATCACCTCTGCGGTCCGCCTCGGCAAAAACGGCCGGCAGCTTGAATTCGCTACCGGCCGCAAATCACTCGTGACGATTGCTATTCCCTAGAGCGCAACACGCTTTGATCAGGCGGCGCGCAGGCCTTCCTTCTTGATCCACTGAACAGTGTCGTCCAGTGCACCCTCATAGCGATCGAACATTTCGTTTATTTCGCTTTCGGTGATAATCAGGGGAGGGCACAGGGCGATCGAGTCGACCATGGAGCGAACCATCAGGCCGCGTTCCTGGGCAAATTTCATCATTGCCGCGCCAACCATTTTTTTCGGGTCGAATGATGCCCTGGTAGCCTTGTTCTCAACGATTTCAGCAGCGCCGATGAAGCCCTTGGCGCGGACTTCGCCGATCAGCTCATGATCTTTCAGCTTGTTGAAGCGGCCTTCGAACACAGGCGCCAGCCTGGCCACATGATCCACGATGCCGTCGCGCTTGTAGATCTCGATGGTCTTCAGCGCCACGGCCGACGCCACCGGGTGTGCCGTATAGGTGTAGCCGTGACCAAACACGCCGATCTTTTTCGACTGGTCGAGCATGGCCTGATACAGGTCTTCCTCGATCGAAATGCCGCCCAGCGGCATATAGGCCGAGGTGATTGCCTTGGCCATCGATACCGAGCTCGGTTTCATGCCCATGGTTTCCGATCCGAACCATTTGCCGGTGCGGCCAAAGCCGCAGATCACTTCGTCCGCGATGTAGCGCACGTCGTACTTTTCCAGGATGGTCTGGATTTTTGCATAATAGCCGTCCGGTGGGATGATCACACCGCCGGCCCCCATGATCGGTTCTGCGAAAAAGCCTGCGACAGTATCGGGACCTTCCCGGATGATCATGTCTTCGAGATCGGTTGCCATGCGGGTGGTGAACTCATCCTCTGTCTCGCCATCGTGGGCAAACCGGTAATGGTGCGGACACGACGTGTGCATGATATTCTGGATCGGCAGATCAAAATCCGCATGCACCGGCGGCAGGCCGGTCAGTGACCCGGATGCAACCGTCACGCCGTGATATCCCTTGATGCGCGAGATCAGTTTCTTCTTTTCAGGCTTGCCGCGCGCATTGTTGTAATACCAGGTCATCTTGACCTGCATGTCATTGGCTTCCGAGCCTGATGAGCAGAACAGCATTTTTGATGCTTCGCACGGCACCAGTTCCTTCAGGGTCTCAGCCAGCTCGATGGCGAGGTCGTTGGACTTGCCGGCAAAGATGTGGGTGTAGGGAAGCCGGCTCATCTGCTTGGCGGCGGCGTCGACTATTTCCTGGTTGCCATAGCCAAGCGATGTGCACCACAAACCGGCAAGGCCTTCGATGTATTGCTTGCCATCGCTGTCATAGACATAGATGCCCTTGCCTTCCTCGATGATGGTCGGCCCGGTCTCACGGAATGTCGAGAGATTGGTGTAGGGGTGGATCAGGGTTTCGATATCGCGAACGGCAATGTTCGAAAGTTGTTTGTTCATTATCAAATTTACCTTTTGACAAGCGGGCGCTGGTGCGCACGATCTGCTTAGGTTGAATATGTCAGATATCATGAGGGGCACACAATGGCCGATATGTCGCTGATCAAGCAGATCGCAAATGCACTGGTTGCAGGGCTCAGGAACGCGGAGATCACTCCGCATGACCTGCTGGATGCGCTGGAAGCAAGAATTTCAGACGTGGACGGCAAGGTGAATGCGCTGCCGACACTGTGCTTTGACCGCGCCCGGGCGCACGCCGACGAACTGCTGAAAAAGCCGGTCGGCGAACGCGGACTGCTGGCCGGCATGCCGGTCCCGATCAAGGATCTGGCGGATGTTGCAGGCGTGCGGTCAACGCAGGGGTCGCTCATCTTTGCCGACAACATACCCGATGTGTCGGACCTGCTGGTCAGCCACCTTGAGGCGGAAGGCGGCATTGTCTACGCCAAGTCCAACACGCCCGAATTTGGCGCAGGCGCCAATACCTTCAACGAGGTGTTCGGCGCGACGCTGAACCCATGGAACACATCGCGCTCGGCAGCCGGGTCGTCCGGTGGGGCGGCAGTTGCGCTTGCCACGGGAACGGCCTGGCTGGCGCACGGGTCCGACATGGGCGGTTCATTGCGCAACCCTGCGTCGTTCAACAATGTGTGTGGCATGCGGCCGTCTCCGGGCCGGGTTGCCACCAGTCGCGCCTCCAAGGTGGATGGTAACCTGGGTCTCGAAGGCCCCATGGCGCGCAATGTGGAAGACCTGGCACTGCTGTTTGACGCCATGTGCGGTGATGAGCCGGGCGATCCTGTCTCCAAACCGCGGCCGCAAACCAGTTTTCTGGACCAGGCCCGCTCAGGCTGGAAACCGAAGCGGGTGGCATTCTCGCGCGACCTTGGCATCACGCCGGTTGACCCGGAAGTGGCCGACATCGTCGAGGCTGCCGCGCGCCGGTTTGAAGACGCAGGCGTGATCGTCGAGGTTGCCCACCCTGACCTGTCGGAAGCGCACGAGTGTTTTCATGTCCTGCGCGCCCTGTCGTTCGCCATCGGCATGAAACCCCTGCTGGATGCCCATCGCGACAAGCTGAAACCCGAGGTCATCTGGAACATAGAGCAGGGACTGGCGCTGACCGCTGAAGATATCGCCAGGGCTGAACACCAGCGTGCCGCCATGTTCCATCGCGGACTGGACTTCTTCAACACCTATGACCTGCTGCTGTGCCCGGCGACCATCGTATCGCCGTACCCTGTTGAAAACCGCTATGTCGAGGAATGTAACGGCAAGAAATTCGGCAATTATGTCGAGTGGCTGGGCATTGTTTATGCGATCACCAATATCTGTGCGCCGGCCTTGAGCATACCGGCCGGCTTTACCGCAGAAGACTTGCCCGTCGGCATCCAGATCGTCGGCCGGCCCGGTTG
>CAYRLR010000190.1:0-5551 GCA_964424975.1 uncultured Anderseniella sp. | reverse complement strand
GGTTTGCGGCGTCTGCATGAACCATGACCGGCGCAGGTCCCACGCCTCGTTGCACTCCCCCGTCAGTGCCGCAGGGCTCACCCAGCAATATCCGCCGGCTGAATAGAACGTCATCTCGGAAAAATAAATCTCACCGTCCACCAGGTACAGGTCGCATCTCACGAAATCCAGCCCGGCGGACAGTTGCAGCGCTGCTGCCGATAACCGCTCGAATTCGGCCGGGGTGTGAAACTGCTCGCAGAGCACGCCGCCATCATGCAGCCCCGCATGCACGGTGCCGTCAGCATCAATTGCCCCGGAGATCCGGCCGTTGCCGTCGGGTGCGGCCTGCCTGGCAAACACATAGGCGAGCCTGCCGCCGCCCACGTAGAACTTGTACTCGTTGGCCAGCGGCTTGCCGGCGTCAAACAGCGTCTCCTCGACAAACAGTCTTGGCTCCACCCCGTCATAGGCCCACTCCGCATGCCGCCTGCCATAGGGTTGGCGCAGCCAGTGGTTTGCCTGCCGGTTCAACTCGCCTCGCTCATGCCGGCCCGCGACCACATGAACATTGCGGCCCGAGGCATTGTTGGTCTTCACCACCACGTTGCCCTTGAGGATGTCGTCGGGAATGTCGGCGGCGTCGTGCCCGGTCCACAGGGTTTTCGCCACCTGCACATCGGCGCAGGTGCGCAGCGCATGGTCCTTGGCCTTCAGCTTGTCGCTCAGTTCGGTGAACGCCGGGTTGCGGTCGAAGATCTTGCGCCAGGCATATTTGTCATTGAGGAAAACCGGAAATGCAGGGCGCGGCCAGCGCCCCATCTTGGCGCGAAAATCCACCGCCTGACGCGGATAGGCCAGCGCGCACCACACACCTGCCAGGGCAATTATCGCGCGCGCCTGTAGACTGTTCACTGCAACAAATTCCCGCGTTCAGGGCCTGAAAACTGCCCGCGCACATTCCGCTACTTTCATGCCAGCCCGGCGTGGTTGACGCAAGCACAAGCCGCATTTCAGCCGCAATTTGACCCGTGCGGCACTTGCACCACTGGAAATGCACAGGGCTTTTGGGCCATAAAACAGCCCTGAACATGGTCAGGGTACGGGTTTATGGATTACGCACGCTTCTTTGAACAGCAACTGGCGACACTGCGCGACGAAGGTCATTACCGCGTGTTTGCCGATCTTGCACGCCACCAGGGCAGCTTTCCCAGGGCGACCAGGTACAACTCTGACGGGTCCACGTCGGACGTCACGGTGTGGTGTTCCAACGATTATCTCGGCATGGGCCAGAATCGGTCCGTCATCGCCGCCATGACCGCAGCCATCGAACAATGCGGCGCCGGGGCCGGCGGCACCCGCAATATTTCCGGCACCAACCATCACCACGTGGAACTGGAGCGCGAACTGGCCGACCTGCACTCCAAGCAGGCGGCCCTGATCTTCACCTCCGGCTATGTCTCCAACTGGGCCTCGCTGGGCACGCTGGCGTCCAGGCTGCCCGGCTGTGCGGTGTTTTCCGATGCGGGCAATCATGCCTCGATGATCGAGGGCATTCGCCACTCGAAGGCCGAACGCCATATCTGGAAGCACAACGACCCGGAAGACCTGGACCGCCTGCTGGCCAGCGTCGATCCTGACCGGCCCAAGCTGGTGGCGTTTGAAAGCGTCTATTCCATGGACGGCGATATCTCGCCCATCGCGGAAATCTGCGACGTGGCCGAAAAACACAATGCGCTGACCTATCTCGATGAAGTGCATGCTGTCGGCATGTACGGCCCGCGCGGCGGCGGTGTTGCCGAACGCGAAGGCATCATGCACCGGCTTGACGTGATCGAGGGCACCCTGGGCAAGGCCTTCGGCGTGATGGGCGGTTATATTACCGCGTCCACGCAATTGTGCGACTTCGTGCGCTCGTTTGCGTCCGGGTTCATCTTCACCACCGCCCTGCCGCCTGCCGTGGCAGCCGGCGCCATTGCCTCGATCAGGCATCTCAAGCAAAGCAGCGCCGAGCGTTTGAAACAGCGCGAGATGGTGGCCGCGCTGAAAGCCCGTCTCGACAAAGCCGGCATTCCCCACATGGCCAATGACAGCCACATCGTGCCGGTGATGGTCGGCGATGCCGTCAAGTGCAAGTGGATTTCCGACTGGCTTCTGGACAATGCCGGCATTTACGTGCAGCCGATCAACTATCCCACCGTGCCCAAGGGCACCGAGCGGCTGCGTTTTACACCTACCCCCTTGCATAGCCATGCCGATATCGAGCACCTTGTCGACGCATTGAACGAACTGTGGTCCCAATGTGCGCTGGCGCGCGCGGTTGCTTAGCTGGGTTGACCGGGGGCAACCGGCGTCCTGATTGCCCGCCGGTACAGCAAGACCATCACGGACAAAACAAACCGGCAAGGATACTCACATGACACAGAACGGGGGCCAGTTGCTGGTCGCGTGCCTGACATCGCTCGGCGCAAAAACGGCTTATGGCGTGCCGGGTGAAAGCTACCTGGCGGTGCTCGATGCACTGTACGACACCAAGGGCGCGCTGGATTTCGTGCTCTGCCGCAATGAAGGCGGCGCCGGATTCATGGCGGCAGCCCATGGCAAGCTCACCGGTGAGCCCGGCATCTGCATGGTCACCCGCGGCCCCGGTGCCAGCAATGCAACCGTCGGCGTTCACACCGCCCGGCAGGACTCCTCGCCGATGATCCTGTTCGTCGGCCAGATCGGCACCGACCAGCGCGACCGCGAGGCGTTCCAGGAAGTCAACTATCGCCAGTTCTACGGCCAGGTCGCCAAGTGGGTGGTTGAAATCGACCATGTCGAGCGCATCCCGGAACTGGTCTCGCGCGCCTGGGCAACGGCGCTGTCGGGCCGGCCCGGTCCGGTGGTGGTCGCGCTGCCGGAAGACATGCTGACCAGCCTGACCGATGTCCGCCCCTGCGATCCCGTCATCATTCCCGAAGCCGCGCCTGCACCCGACACCATCGTGGCGCTGGAGCGCGAGCTGGCCGCAGCACAAAGACCGCTGATCATCGCCGGTGGCGGGGGCTGGACAGAAGACGGCGCGCGCGCGCTGCAGGGCTTTGCCGAGGCCTGCGACATTCCGGTCCTGGTTGCCTTCCGCTCGCAGGACCTGATCGACAACCTGTCGGATGTCTATGCCGGCGATGCCGGTGTCGGCATGTTCCCCCAGACCCGCAAGCTGATCACCGAGGCTGACCTGATCATCGCGGTCAATATCCGCTTTGGCGAGATGGTCGCCGATGCCTGGAGCCTGCTGGACGTGCCCAACCCGGCCAAGCGCCTCGTGCATGCCCATGCGTCCGACGCCGAGATCGGCAAGATCTATGCAGCCCACGTGCCGATCCATGCCGGCCCCAACAATTTTTCCCGCGCAGTCGCGAATCTCTCCGTCAAGGGCAACTGGGCCGACTGGCGCAAGCAGGCGCGGGACGGATACCTGGCCTATGTGGAAGCCCCCGCACAGCCGGGCGCGGTCGACATGGTCGACGTCATGGCGCACCTGCGCGATGTGCTGCCCGATGATGCGATCATCACCAACGGCGCCGGCAACTTCGCCATCTGGCCGGGCCGCTTCCTGCGCTACGGGCCGAAGCAGCGCATGCTGGCCCCGCAAAGCGGCTCGATGGGCTATGGCGTGCCGGCAGCGATTGCCGCGAAGGTCAACCACCCGGACCGGCTGGTCGTGTGTTTTGCCGGCGACGGCGATTTCCAGATGAATTGCCAGGAACTCGGATCGGCGCGCCAGGCGGGTGCGCAACCGGTGATCCTGATCGTCAATAACGGCACCTATGGCACCATCCGCATGCACCAGGAAAAAACCTATCCCGAGCGGGTGTCGGGCACCGAGATCGACAATCCGGATTTCGTCATGCTGGCCAGGGCCTACGGCTTTCACGGCGAGCGGGTTGCGGCAACGGCAGACTTCGCCGCTGCGTTCGAGCGCGCATGTGCATCGCCAACCGGCGCGGTGCTGGATCTGAACGTGTCGGCGGAATCGCTGTCGCCGCGCCAGACGCTGTCGCAAATGCGCGAGGCCGGGTTGGCGGCCCAGAAGCGGGCCGGCAACTGACTTGCAAAGGCTACCGGCTCTGCATGCTGGTATTTTTTCGATCATGCATTAAAATGCACAAAACTGCTTGTTGATCTTGCCCCGAAACTTGCGCAGTGTCGCATCCTGCTGAAACTGGAAACAAATTCATGCCGACAGTCAATCGCTTTGCCGACTTCCATGACGAGATCACCGCCTGGCGCCGTGACCTGCATGCCAACCCGGAAATCCTGTTCGAGGTGCATCGCACCGCCGGCATCGTTGCCGACAAGCTGAAACAGTTCGGTGTCGACGAGATTGTCACCGGCATTGGCCGCACCGGAGTTGTCGGTGTCATTCACGGCAACACCAACACGACCGGCAAGGTCATCGGCCTGCGCGCCGACATGGACGCGCTGCCGATACAGGAAATCCGCGACCTGGAGCACAAGTCCACCATTGACGGCGCCATGCATGCCTGTGGTCATGACGGTCACACCTCAATGTTGCTGGGCGCGGCCAAGTATCTTGCCGAGACCCGCAATTTCGACGGCACGGCAATCGTCATCTTCCAGCCGGCGGAAGAAGGCGGCGGCGGTGGCCGCGAAATGGTCGACGAAGGCATGATGGACCGCTTCAACATCCAGGAGGTCTACGGCATGCACAACATGCCCGACCTGCCGGTCGGCCAGTTTGCCATCCGCTCCGGCGGCCTGATGGCATCGGCTGACTTCTTCTCCGTCGAAATCGAAGGCAAAGGCGGCCACGCTGCGCGGCCGCAAGGCTGTATTGATCCGGCCATCGTGGTGGCCCAGATCGTCAACGGCTTCCAGTCCATCGTGTCGCGCAACACCGACCCGATTGAAAGCCTGGTGATCTCGACCACGCAGATTCATCTCGGCGATGCCGACAATGTTATCCCGCAGACGGCCAGGATGAGCGGCACCGTGCGCACCCTCAAGCCGGAGGTTCGCGACCTGGCCGAAGCCCGCATGAAGGCGGTATGCGAAAACATCGGCGCCGCGTTTGAAGCAAAGGTAGATTTCACCTATGCGCGCAATTACCCGGTCACCGTGAACCATCCCGAACAAACCGCCTTCGCGGCATCCGTGGCGCGCCATGTGGTTGGCGACACCAATGTCGATGAAAACACGCCACCGGTGATGGGCGGCGAGGACTTTTCGTTCATGCTGGAGGCCCGCCCGGGCGCCTTTATCTTTGTCGGTCAGGGCGGCGACGCAGGCCTGCATCATCCCGAATATGACTTCAATGACGAGATTATCCCCATTGGCTGTTCCTACTGGGCACGGCTGGTGGAAACCGCAATGCCGTCAGGCAATTAGCACAGGGCAACATGGGTTCAGCTGAACCCGTGTTGCTCTGACATTTTGGAAGCGATCAGGATGATTTCCGGTTGATTCAACCAGAAATCATCCTGGTCTGGAAGGGGCGGGGGCCATGGGCTGTACCATGTGCCGACCAGCATTACCTATTTTGCGATGAACAAGCACGGCGCCGACT
>CAYRLR010000189.1:0-5554 GCA_964424975.1 uncultured Anderseniella sp. | reverse complement strand
GAGCCAGAGGTAATTTTCAATTGTACAAACTGTGGAATCGCGAACTCCACAACCCTAAAAGAGGCGGTCGGAACAACTAAAGTCGTCGAGTGTAAAAACTGCGGTATGGATTTAAACGTCCATCGCCTGGGAGACGGAAACACTAAAGTTGTCAGCCGATGGTCCGAGAGATCCTCAGGTGTTGGTAGATCAATCAGTAGCGGCCGCCAACTCCGCAATTGGTCGCCAACTTCGCGCGTAGTGAATCCAACGCCAGTGGAAGCAAATTGCCCACGATGCGGTTATCTGGTAGGGTTTCAGGGCAAGTCAAATAGAGTTGTCGATGAGCGCTTCTGCGAAGGGTGTCAGGCAAACGTCTTGCACAATCAGGAAACGGGAGATGTTTCCTTGGGGGAGCCTTACCAAGAAAAATTTTTGGATGAGATGCCAAAAGGGGAATTTGAATGCGACTGTGGGCATCAGTTCCAGCCTAGATTTCTCAAAGATGATGGGTGTGAAACCTATTTTGTTTGCTTTCACTGCCACAATATTTACAGGGCGAAGAACGCTATAAAGACCATGATTGAGCGCATGTGCCCCACAGAACAGTGTGGGACTCAGCTTAAGTTTAAAGTTGATCCCAAGACCGGCAAAGGGAAGCAAATTTGCTATAATTGTAAAAATCGCCTTATTTATGACACTGAAAAAGATGGTGTCTTGGTCATTGAAAAATTAGATATTCCGATAGTAAAAAGATCAGAGTGGATTGCCGGTGGCGCATTATGCCCTAAGTGCGGAAAACCCGCTGGCAAAGGTACTACTGCCAACAAATTGGGTGAAGTTTTTCACATTCACTGGGCCTGCAAACATCCTTTTCAAATTATTGATTAGCCTGAACATTATTGTTTCTTGTTCCCTCTCAACCTGCACTTTACCAGCAATTCATTGAATAATGGCAAATCGTTCACGTGGAGTGTTTTGTGAATTTAGGCCAACGATTTAAAGAGCCCATTTCCCAAATAATTCCAACCTGCGAAAGCATTCATTAGTATTGCATAACCCTCACAATAAGTGATTGAGAGTTTCAATTGCCTTGCTTTGGTAGTCCGTCTCTTCATGGCTGCCTTGCGTGCAATCTCTGCACGGCGCTCTGGCGACATCTTTGCAGCCCTCGCCTTACCGCCCTTGCCTCCCAATACCTTCGCACTCGGACTTTGGCCATCGTCTTTACCGGTATCGTCAATATCGGCAGTGGCGGTCCGCGCGATCTTGATGGCGTTGCCGATCACGTTAGCAGGTCTTCTCTGTCCTTTTGGTCCAGTTGGCATTCAACGTTGTCTCATGTCTTTGCGAATCTCGCTCAACTCCTTGAGCACGCCTAAGATACCCCGAGTGGTTGCCTATCGCCCCAAAAAACAACCTCCTCAAGCGATTTTTCGCCTGCCGCAGCATTTGCTAGCTTCATGCCGCCATCAACTAGCTCTTCAATTCGATCAATATCTACTTCAGTTAAAATACCCTCCTATACTGCCCGCTAAGCATATAGGGGTTCACAAATAGAACAAACAGAGGCCACAGAATTTTAGGTCAGGCCGAAAACACCTGAGACACTAACACCTGCTGCGAAACTCTACATCTAGCCCCACCGACCAGAGTGACGTATTCAGTAAATGTCTGAAAGGTCCGTACTGCTGTCTTTCACGCATGCTACAGCGAACGACCGCTCTCCGCCTAACGCAGTCCAAAGTGAAAGTGCACCGAATATCTCAAAGGTCCGCTTTGGTGCCGGTCATCAACAGTCGGATTGATGGGTCCCGATGCTAAATTGTAACCTGGCCTGCAGGCGTGACACTTGCGCGTTCCGCGTGTTGCAGGGCTGCAAAGCCGTCGCCGGACAGTTCCAGCACCGGGCAGGTCAGGCCATACAGCCTGTTGGCGACTGTCGCGCCGATCATGACATTGGCGTCGCCTGTGGCCATGATGATGGCCTTCGGGCCTGTGCCGAGGCGAATGGCTTCGGCCACGCCGCCCGGCGTGCCGCCTGACCCGCGGGTTGCGGGCAGCACCAGGATCATGCCCTTGAGGCAGAGCCCCTTTTGCGGGTGATTGTTGTCCACGATGATGCCGCTGGCAGGGTCGAACCCGCCCCAGAAACTCAAGGGTTCATCAAGCCACAAGACGGGCCCTTCTGCCGCGCCTTCATACAAGACCCTTGCCTGAAACTGAGCCATCAATCCAGGTCCCGCCACAGGTTCGCATCGCGCCAGACATCGCCTTTCACGGCGGTTTCGGCGCACTCCTCGAGCGACCCGAAACACACTTCGACCCCCAGCATGCCGGGTGCATACCAGGCCCACTTGGCGGCATTGGTCATGACGCGGCCCTTGCAGCCGCGCACCGCAGGCGAAAAATAGGTGCAGGTATCGACGATGATCTGCGCACCGGCAGACTCAAGGATTTCGATCCAGCCGTTTTGCGCGGCCAGGTCGCGGACGTGGCGGCTGGTGGAAATATACAGTTTCGTGCCGGGGTGAACGGTGCGTCCCTGCAGCATCGGCACGAGGCTGGCGAACTCGGTGAACGAAAAGTGCGGTGTGCCGAGCGCCACCATTTCAACCGGACCGTCGCGGGCACTGGTCAGGCTGCGCCGGGCTGCACTCAGCGTGTCGAGGGTGACAGAGACGATCTGATCAGGCTCAACGCCGGCAAAGGCGGTGTTGCGATCAGGCGCTTCCGGGGTGCGTCCGATGCCGTGCCAGTGCTCCACGCCGCCGGCAGCAGCGGCAGCGGCAGAAATGGCTTTCAGGGCATCTTCGCCCACGCCGGGTTCCAGCGCGTCAATTGCCGGGATCTGCTTGCCTGCATGTTCGCCCATGGCGGTGCCCAGCAAATGGAAGTAGATGTCCTGCCGCTTGAGGCTGTCGGGGATCGCGGACGTATCAATCAGCATGCGCGCGCGGCGTCCTGCATCGGTGTGCAGGCCGCACCTGGGGGCATAGCCGGTCAGCCCGCAGGCAACGTCGAGATAATCGCCATACTTGTTGGTGCGGGCTCCGACGACGGCATTGTAGAAACTCACCGCGTTGCTTTCGCCGACCACGATATGATCGCCCAGGACAGGCCCTCCGGGAAGCTGATAGGGCGCGCAGGTCCACACGGTGCGGCAGCCAAGCGCTGTATAAAGCTGCATCAGCTCCTTGGCGCCGCGTGCCATCTCGGTCTGCGAATCGCGAATGGTTTCATCGGCCAGGCTGACCAGGCCATTATTGGTCCATGCCGGGATCTTGAATTTCGCGCCTGCCTCAAGGATGAAGCGGGCGAAGTCCACATGGGCGCGACCGGCATAAAAACAGGCATCGATATGGGCGAAGGTGACCGGGACAAGTTCGGTTGCACCCATGACCCTGGCAGCGCGCTCAACCAGTTGCATGGCAAATTGCAGCGCCGGGCCCTGCTCGCCCGAGAGCATTGCCGTGCAGTCTTCGTTCAACCTCAGATCAGTGCTCATGCGGTGAGTTTGAGCATCCTGTTTATCAGTGCAAGCGTTTCGTCATGATCGCCGGTGACAAATTCAGCGCCATTGTCGCTCAGGCGCTGGCGGCGGTCGGCGTGCACGTGAAAGCCGATAAAATGCGTGCCGTTTTTCCGGCCCGCTTCGAGATCATTCAGATTGTCGCCGATATAGACCACGCGATCGGCGGGCAGTGCCATATCCGAGATCACCCGTGACAGCACTTCGTGCTTGTGACCGCTTTCATCGGCGGTGCCGGGATAGGCTGATAGCTTGTCCCACATCCCGGCCTCGCGAAGCCGGATTTCCGCTGCGCATTTCAGGTTCGCCGTTGCAATGCCAAGCGCCAGGCCGGGCTTGTCGGCAAGGGCTGCAACAATATCAGGCGCCTTGGGAACAATGGAGACTGCCAGCCTGCCGGCGCGAAAGCCGTCCTTCAGTTCCGCATCATAGGCATCGACAAAGGCCGCGTAGTGCGAGGGTTCAAACCCGTCGCCCAGGTGCTGGCGCAGCACCTGGTGAATGATGTCGTGATCATTGCGCACTTCGTAGCTGTCCCAGTCTCGCGACAGTCCGGTAATGCCGAACAGCCGCTCCAGCGGCGCAAAAAACGCGTCCTCTTCCGGTTTTCCCAGATGCAGCAGCGGGCCGTCGACATCAAAAATGACCGCGCAATCGTGGGGCATCGTCACTTCTCTCAAGCTTTCACGATGGCCGGGCGGACCTCGATCACCACCGGTGCTTCGGCAGCCAGACCGGCCTTGATGGCTGCCGACAGTTCATCCAGTGTCTGTGGTCTGATCGCGTCGCACTTATAGGCCCTGGCCAGGGCAGCGAAGTCCGGATTGACCAGGGTGACGGCATTCGGCTGGATGCCCTTGTCGACCATGTCATCGCGGATCTGCCCCAGGGCATCATTGTTCCACAACAGGATGATCAACGGTTTTGCCAGTTCCGCGGCAGTGCCCAGTTCATTGATGGTGTATTGCAGGCCGTAATCGCCGGCCATGGCGACCACCGGCCGGTCGGGACACGCGACACGCGCGCCGATGGCCGCCGGCAGCGCATAGCCCAAGGTACCGAAACCGGCAGGGTGCAGGTAGCAGTCCGGCCGGGCGAAGCTGAGCACCTCGTTGGCGGCATAGGCGATCTGCGTCATGTCCGACGCAATGATGGTGTCGGCGGGCAGCGCTGCACGAACCGTGTCCAGCACGGTGGTCACGGTTTCGCGCAGATCGTCCTGGCTGTCGGCGCATTTGGCCCGCAGCGTTTTGACCTCATCGGCGCGCGCCGCGGTTTTATTGCCGTCCGGCAGGCCTGCCGCGATGGCAGACAGGGTGGCACAGGCATCGCCGGTGATCGGCAGGTCGGCAGGATAGGGCCGGGCCAGGGAGGCGGGATCAATGTCCACGCGGATGAGGCCTGCGGTGATATCGAAGGGCTGGTACCAGAGGTCGGTTTCAGACAGTTCGGTGCCGGCAGCCAGAACGGCATCGGCGTTCATGATGATTTTTGTCGCCAGCGGATTGGGCAACAGGGCACCTGCCAGCAGCGGATGGTCGTCGGGCACAGCGCCCTTAGCGGCAATGGTCGTGAAAATCACTGCGCCGGTCTTTTCGGCAATTGCAATGGCGGCAGTGCCTGCATGGCGCGCGCCGCCACCCAGTATGATCACCGGGCTGGCTGCGGCTGACAGCCTGGCAACAGCGTCTGCGACCTGGCCCGGTGCGGCATGGGGCTTCGAGGCCAGTTCGCGTGGCTGCCAGCCATCACCGGCGGGTTGCTTGAGCACGTCGAGCGGTATTTCAAGATACACCGGCCGGGGCCTGGCGGATGCAAACAGCGAGAAGGCTTCGGCGATTCGGTCCTGGACATCGCGGGCCGTGTAACAGGTGGCGGCAAGCTGCGACACGGTTGCGGCCGCGTTGCGCTGCGAGCGCATCTCATGCAGCCTGCCGCGGCCCTGGCCCCAGTCCTTCACGTCCAGCGTCGATGAAATCACCAGCATGGGCACGGAGTCCGAATAGGCCTGTCCCATGGGGGTCATGATGTTTGTCAGGCCGG
>CAYRLR010000188.1:0-5562 GCA_964424975.1 uncultured Anderseniella sp. | reverse complement strand
ACCACCTTCGACGAGTACTTCAATATCTTTCTCGTCGACGCCGGGAATGTCGGCAACCACCTTCACCGATTTACCGTTCTCGCTAAGATCAAACTTGGCAATTGCACTCTCGGCGCCGGCATCGATCAGAGTTGGCCATTCAATCTTCGGCATTTCAAAATGCGGCCAGCTACCGGTGAAATTGGTAAAAAGATCATCCACCTGTTTGCGCAATGCCTGAAAAGGTTCAAACGGTGAAACCTTGCTGCTGGTTGACGCCGTCGCAACCGACTTTGTTTTCGCGGTTGATGCCTTCTTTGCGCCACCACTCTTGCTGCCAGTGGTCTTTTTGGACTTGGACTTGGACTTGGTCATTTCACATGCTCCTGTAAAATTGCAAACACGACAGATCATGAGGTAGAAAAACAACGACAGGGAAATACCAAGGGTAACAAGGTCAAACGACCCCGTGTCCACCGCGTTTGCATCTGGTCTCCATCTGTGACTGGCACAACACTAGGTCAAAAGAGCGCGCGCAATATTGACGCAAATCAAACGCCTCCGGACCTGAAGACCTAAACGGGCATGCATCAATTGAGGCATCGCGCCGTGGCTGGATCATGCAGGCTCTCAGTGAAGGTTTTCTAGGCATCTCTCTCATGCCATCCTTCCTTGCCAACAAGGGAAACAAACCTGACGCCGCCAAGATCCGTGCTGTCAAAACAATCATCGGAAATGCGCACCACTTGAACGAGACGCTGGAACAACTGACTTTTACCGACCGGCATCACCAGTCGCCCTCCAATCGCCAGTTGCTGCTTGAGTGTATCGGGGACTTTCGGACCGCCCGCCGTTACCACGATTGCCTCATATGGCGCATGTTCGGGCCAGCCGAGCGTTCCGTCCCCATGCCTGACATGCGTATTGGCATAACCCTGTTCAACCAGGACTTCAGCAGCCCGGTCCGCCAGTTCCTTGACGCGTTCCACCGTAAACACCTCGCCGGCAATTTCCCCCAGGATTGCCGCCGCATACCCTGAACCTGTGCCTATCTCCAGCACCCGTTCCCCACCCTTGAGTTGCAGGGTCTCGGTCATCAGCGCGACTATGTAGGGTTGCGATATTGTCTGGCCCGCGCCGATCGGAAGGGGGCCGTCGCCATACGCGAAGTCCCGCTCGACATCCGGCACGAACTGCTCGCGCGGCACCTTCCTCATGGCACCAAGCACCAGTTCATCCCTGATGCCGCGCTCGACCAGTTGCTGCTCCACCATGGCCTCGCGCCTGACGGTGTACTCGTTTTGTGTATGATCTTTCCGCATCTGTTCTTCATCCCCGTCATATTATTGCCCGCCACCTTGCGCGCGCCGCTTGCCCATATCGTCATCAATAAATCGATACGGTGCCAGCGGCGAACTCCAAGGTCAGGCTGGATATCTGCTGCATGTGCCGGTTCACTATGCGTGCGACAGGGCCGCGCAGTTTCTCCAATGAAAAGCCGTCAATCGGCATTATCCGGATCAGGATCCTGGCTGGTTGATCTATGGGTTGTCCGATTTCACTCAGCAAGGCGCAGTGCACCCTTGTCACCTCGGGCAATTCCTCGATGATTGAGTTACATATCCGCTGAGCCACCACATTGTAGAGTTTGCCAACGTGGTTGACCGGGTTTTTGCCCGCGATGGCTTCCATGCTGGTTGGCTTGAGCGGCGTTATAAGCCCATTGACGCGGTTACCCCGACCGGTCTGTCCATCATCCCCAGCTTCTGCCGAAGTCCCGGTTACAGTCAGGTAAACCGAACCCCTCGCCAGATCATCGGCAGCGTTTACATTTATGCCAACATCACCTGCAGCCCCTGCTTCCGGCAACGCAAGCACATCAGATGCAAGCATGCGCTTTGCTTCGGCATAATCGTCAAGCGTGTCCAGATACTTGCCGATCATGGCACAAGCTATTGTAAGGCGAACTTCAGACCCGTTGCGCATGGCCATGACCTTGACATCCTCACCCCGTTCGGGGTGCTGGGTGATGGACGTCTCCGACGTCAGATAGCGCTCCGTTGCGAGCACGAGTTTCTCGGTCGGACTCAGCGGCGCGAAGGCTGCACCGATGGAGGTGTCGTTCGCCAGCGGCATGCGTTGCCGGCCAAACAACTCGACCAGTTCGGATGCACCGGGACGTACCAGGCAATACACATTGGCGCTGCGCACCGGGTCGAGAGCATGAAAGTTTGCTGTCAGCCAGTCGGACACAGTCTGCCGGGCTATGTCTTCAATCGGGACATCCATATCGTTGACGGAAACGGTCGCGCGGCCTGCCAGATAGACATCGAACGGCAGGATGATCTCGCCACCCCCGAATGCAGGTTTCGACCGTCCGGCTGCAATGAGCAGCTTGTCGACATTGTGATGCAGGATGCTTCCGCACTGCTCAAGGTAATGGTTGGACAAAGCGCGCGAAAACGCTTCCGACAGCGCATCCGCCATCGTGTCGGGATGACCCTTGCCCTTCCGTTCCACGAGTTCGACACTGGCATCACCATCGCTCAGTTGACCAACGCTGAAGTTCTCAAGCGTCATGGAATGAACTCCTGATGCACCATTCAGCCAGCCTCATCCAGTGTCAGTGGCTCGAACCGCAAGCAATAGTCGTTATCGACCGAAAACACAGTCGCATTGGGAATGGCTTTCCATTCCCTTTCTGCGGTTATCCGTTCCGACGCCAGTTCAACGGCCCGGTATTGCTGTTTTGGTTCATGATGTACGTGCGACTTGCCGCAAATGTCGCATTTGAACATGTCAGTACGTTCCATGAACCAAAGCGTCCTGTTGAGCCTTGCACCAACAAGACGATCACCATCGGTAAGAACAATGTTGATCCCCGGCTTGGCATCAGGGTTCACCTGCCGGCACCAAGCCACGATTTGTTCAACGCCGAGACGCACGATGGAGAGCAGATCACGTTCGGGATGGTGCATCCACAACGACAGGAGATATCTGAACATATGCTCACTGTCCGTCGAGCCATGGATATCGTTTCGATGCAGCCAGTCTGTTGCGTCAAGCAGCATGGGCCGCACCTCGTCAAAACCTTGCAATGTTCCATTGTGAGCAAATATCCAGCGCCCATGATGGAAGGGATGGGTATTCTCAATTGCGGGCGGACCAACTGTTGCCCGCCTGACGTGAGCTACAACCGTGCGGGCATAGACCCTCGCCGCCTTGCGCTCGAAGTGCTCGCCATCAAACGCGGCCCAGGTCTGCTTTTCCACCAACGGGAGGCCGTCGTCATAATCAGCAACGCCCCAGCCATGGCCGTGCATCAAGCCTTCACTGTCACCCTGGCTTTGGCGCATCAAGGCGTTTTGCGCGTTGACCAGACTGCATTCCACGCGAGTTGGCTCATTTGCATGCAGTGCATAAAGACGGCACATTGATATTCTCCCGACTACAGTGTCACGGAACACGACTGTGCCGCGAGCAACCATGATCCATATCAAGAGCGTCGCTTTTTGGTGCGGCTAAGGTTTTTGGAGACTTGCATCTAGGAACCCGGAGATTCAATGGAACCCGCGTCAACCAGCCAGCGACACATGCATGAACGGGCGTCGCTGACCATTGTCCCATGCTGCACACCGAAGCTTGGCAAGACAGACGAGGCGAAGATTCAGACAATAGCCGATCGCCTGATCCGCGATGAACCTGCGCTTGGCGCCGCAACACATTTCGCTCCACAGGTCCAACAGGGCCTGTCAGATGCGCCGGCGCTGATCTTTGGCGACCAGCAGGAGATTAGTCTGTTTTCCGGCAACTCCCCTTCCCAGCTCGAATACCGGATGGCCGTGCTGGCGCAACCGGGCGATATCGTTGCCATCCATCAACGCAACAAAGCCTTTGAAGAGTACCTCGCAAAATACCTGGGCCTCTCCGGAATCACTTTCATCGCCCCGGACACGCCCCGGGATAATCGTGTGACCCCCTTATCCATAGAGTGCCGCACCAACAACCGGCTTCACTCAGCTGTCAGCAGCATTGCCCACAAGGCCGGCAAACTTCAGTTGTTGGCTTTCAACACAACCGGCAATGTCTGGCGTCTTGCGCAGGATATCAGCCAACGCTGTGGCGTTAGTGTTTCCGTTGCTGGACCATCTCCCAGAGTGGCACGCCGGGCAAACAACAAAATCTGGTTCACCAACCGGGTTCGCGAGTTGCTGGGCCCTGAGGCAATGACACCCAGCCACGGGGTATATGGACCGGCCGCGGCAGCCGGACACATTGCCCGGCTGGCAAAATGCCATCGACGGGTCGTATTCAAGATACCGGACAGTGCCGGTTCGCTGGGCAACATCGCATTCGACAGCGAAGACCTGAGCGGCATGACCGTCGCCGATATTCGCAATGAGTTGCTGGAGGTACTGCAATCGCGCGGATGGCGCGAACGCTATCCGGTCCTCGTAGGTGTCTGGAATTGCGATGTGGTTGCCAGTCCGTCGGTGCAATTCTGGATTCCACTGCAAAAACAGGGACTGCCCATAGTCGAAGGCGTGTTCGAGCAAACCGTACAAGGCACAGGAGGAACATTCATTGGCGCCAGACGTGCTGAACTCACCAGGGGCCTGCTCGATCAGTTGACCCGCGAGGCCATGCTGTTTGCCAGCCTGTTGCAGAAACTTGGTTACTATGGCCGCTGCAGTTTCGACGCCATCATCTCGCACCCCCCTGAAGCACATCAGCGCCTGCACTGGATAGAGTGCAATGCCCGCTGGGGCGGCGTATCAATTCCAATGACATTGGCCAGTCATCTGCAGCCAGCCGGTGAACCTTCCGGATTTGTTGTCGTCCAGCAGTCATTGGACAACGCAAACTCTCGTTCCACGGAGCAGTTGATCAACTGCCTGGACGAGCTTCTTTACCAACGCCACAAATCTTCATCCGGTATCATTTTGTTGTCACCACCCGATCAAAACCACGGAATGCGGATCAATTTCCTGGCTATTGCGGATCAGCAAGAAACTGCGGAGCATCTGGCGGAGATGGCAATGACGCGTTTGATGGGTGGTTGATCAGTCTTTCAGGTTACTGCACAAAGGCCACGCAACTGTGGTGGCCCGGCCCGGATTGGCAATAAGGACCGCGCCCACACCTGCCCGGAACATCCTGCTCAGTGCCAGCGGCGCAGGCTCATGGCATGACCAATGCGCTCGCGCGCCAGTGCAACCGCTGATGTTCTCGGCTGCTCGTTATTAGTCCTCGCACGTTGCAGGACTTCGCGGGTGTTGCGCCTGATCTTTTCCTCTATTTCGGCAAAGGCAGCGGTCTGCGAGCCCCCATGAAATTCGACGGCTGCACATATCACACCACCTGCATTGGCAATGAAATCAGGTACGGACAAGATACCACGGCGATGCAGGAGTTCCTCGGCCTCGGCAGTGACCGGGATATTCGCACCTTGAAGGATGACTTTTGCCTTCACGGAACCCACATTCCTTGCCGTCAGGACATCAGGACGGGCCGCCGGTATCCATATGTCGCAGTCGACCCCGACTATGTGCCCGCTATCCAGAGCCTCCACACCGGGATGTG
>CAYRLR010000187.1:0-5586 GCA_964424975.1 uncultured Anderseniella sp. | reverse complement strand
GTGATTGCGTTGGCGTAACCACTGGCTGATCACGACAAACTGTGCCGTGATAATCCCTACCTTACGGATTTGTAATCTTCACGACATGAATGTGTAAGGAATACCGCCTACAAGGCTCCTGCAACTTCAGGAGCTTGCCAGTTGAAGAAAATATTACAAAGTTCGTTTGTATTGCCGCTGGCCTGCTGTGTTGTGCTGATCGCAGCCGTGTATGGCACTCGCGGAGAGCTGTTTTCCATCGCGGCTCACCTGGTCAGGCAAGCGGCTTCGCCTCAACTGACCGCGATTGCTGTCGCCAGCCCAAACCTGCCGCGAGCCAATGCGGATTTCGTGATCAAACCGCTGGACAGCGACAAGGCGATCACACTGCTGGCCGTTGGCGATATTGCTGATTGCGCTGCGACAACGGTGTTCGGAAAAACCGTCGACGACCTGCTCTATTCGGCAGGTCTTGGCTCCGACATGACGGCAAGGACTGTCGGGTACCTGGATACTGAAAAACTGGTCCGGCAGTATCCTGACGTTCCGTTGCTGGTGCTGGGAGACCTGGTTTATGCCAGCGGGTCGCCTGCGGAGTTTAACCACTGTTACCAACAATCCTGGGGGCGGCATAAGGCACGTACTTTCCCCACTCCAGGCAATCATGAATATAATTCCCCGGGCGCGTTGGGATATTACAATTACTGGGGCGAGCGCGCTGGTCCCGATCGCAGGGGGTATTACAGCATCAGGTTAGGGAACTGGCTGATTTTGTCGCTGAACAGCGAGGCCGGTGTCCATGACGGTTCCGCCCAGTTTGAGTGGATCACAAGGACGCTGGAACAGGCCGACACCGATTGTGTACTGGCCTTTTATCATTCTCCGGCGTTTTCCAGTGATCACCGCAACAATAGCGATGGCGTCAAACCGCTGTTCAAACTGCTGGAGGAGAACGGGGTTACGGCCGTCCTGAATGGCCACAACCATTTCTACGAGCGCACCAGGCCGCTTGACGGGACCGGTGGCATCGCGCGTGAAGACGGCATGGTGACCTTTGTCGTCGGGACCGGCGGCAAGGTCAGGAAATTCAAGTCACCCCGATCGCCAATTTCTGATCGCCTCATTGCGGAGGAAAACGGCATTCTCGGATTGAGCCTGCGCGATGGAAAATTTGACTGGCAGTTCATCGCCACCAGCGGCGGTCGGGTGCTCGACGAAGGCACAGCCGTGTGCCGAAACCGAAATGGGTCCGGTAACTTGTGAGTCAGGAGCACATCTTCCAAGAATCCGGTTTTGATCTGAACGACAGGCGGGTGTTTTCTCCCGCCGCGACGAATAACTTCGACTTGCTGCATTGCCGCCGCTAGCGGGAACGCCGTTTTCGGATTGCTGCTCACCGACAAGAATACTTATGAGGGTCAGCTATCCCCTCTAGTCGCTCCAGTATTTGACTTTTTGATTTATCGGGGCGTTTGGCCGTACCGGCGTGATTTTCCTGACCGTCCATGGTTGCCGTCTTGGTTTGCTCTGATTCAGCGATCTGTTGAACGATCGAGCTGTGACGGAGCATTGGTCTCCAGACGTGAAGACTTGCCCGACGCAGCCAGCCGATGGCATTGAGGAGCAATACGACGGCGTCGGTGTCGTTTGTGCCCTGGCTGGCAAGGGCGATTGTGTTTTCGCGCATGGCCGGGCCGGTGAATGTGAGTTTCAAAACCCTTCAGGACAGCAACGGTTTGTTACCCAGTTTTCTGGATTTCAGTTCACTCCAGCCATGGCAGGTCTATGAAGGAGCGATGATGAGAAACAGACGAAACCCTCACCCACGCTATGATATCAACCAGCAAGTAAGCCTGGTGTTCGGTCATGACAGCTGCCGCGTATTTTGCGAACTCAAGGACATGAGCATGACCGGAGCCCGGCTTGCCTCGGTGCCACTGAAAAGCTTTCCGGACAGCTTCAAGATTGTAATTGACAGTGAGGACGTTGCTCTCAACTGTCGGCTTTGCTGGGTCAATGCCACCGAGATTGGTGTGGAATTTATTGGCCAACCTGAACATAATGTCAGGTTCTTCGGCCCCGTCTGCCGTTATTAAAGTGGTTTGAATTTATTCTGATTCATTTGATGGCTCAGAATAAATGCAAACCGCTTTAGCGCAACTGCCGCAGCTACCGGTGACTATCTCATCCTGTATTCTGACAAGACCAAAGCAGGTTGTTGGCAGAGACTGGCGAGTTTGTTTGCAGCCGGGTGAATCTAACCTCCGGGGGTCCAGACATTAATGCCGCATGGCTTTACTGGCAAAATCATACACACTTTTGCGAGACATGTTGTACGAGCTTTCGCTCTGTCACCGGCAAAATATCCTCCCGCAGAATGAACAGCAGTACCGGGTCCTGGCGCTAGGTTTCCTCACCGTCCCTCTTTTCCGGCATAACCTGCACGGGCTGGGCCAGCTGTCTGTCGATATCGCTGCGGTGCAACATTATTCGCCAGATGTGAAAGCTGACCCGCCGCAGCCAGCGGATGGCGTCGAGGCGCAGGAGCGCCGTTTCGGTGTCGGTGACACCCTGGCTGGCAATGTCGATAGTAGCCTCGCGCATGGCCTGGCCGGTGCGTTCCAGTTGCTGACGGATCCTGTTCACCCTGTCCTGCGCTTCGTCTGTCTGCCCATCAAGATGGGTCTTGATCGACATCACCAGTTCATGGGCAATCGGCGCAAGTTCCGGATCAGTTGCCAAAACGGCTATTCGTTCGTTCTGGCCGCAGCGATGATGCAGTCTGTCGAGGTGATCCAGTGAATGGACCACTGCCATGTGGCGCGCGTGGATCAGGGCATCTGCAGGGCTGGTGCGGATATTGCGATTGTAGAGCCTGGTTTCCCATGTGGCATTTGCCACGGCCTGCAAGGCTGTTCTTGTCCTGCGACGGGGCCCGGTTTGCAGCAGTGCCAGCAATGTGCGGAACAGGGCATTGGCAATATTGTTGACGCTGGCGACGGCTGCGAAGGTTGCAGCAGGTGTATCACCAAGAAGCCTGTCGTCCAGTTTCGAGGTCAGTTCCGGCCCCCGTTCAGGCACCAGCCGGATGACGAGGGCTGCAAATTGCGACGTAAAGCCGATTATCATCAGCACACCCAGCAGATTGAACGTGGTGTGAAAAGCAACCAGTCCGATTTGCGGATCGAAAACATGACCAGACGCCTGCCAGTAATCGACAAACCATCCCAGCGGGTACAACAGCATAAAGGCCATGATGCCGGTCATGACATTGAAGATGACATGCGCATAGCCGGTCCGCCGGGTTCCCACGGCGCCGCCGGCAGACGCGAGTACAGCGGTTATGGTGGTTCCCACATTCATGCCAATGACCATGGCTGCGGCTTGCGGAAACGAGATGGCACTGCTGGCAAGGGCAGCCAGAGCGGTTGCAATACCTGCACTGGAGGACTGCGTTACCAGGGTGATGATCATACCGATTGCGATCAGTTGCACGCGGCCCGACAACGTGTCGGACGGGAACACTGACGGCGTCACGATCCCCTCAAACGCCACCATGCCCTGTTGCAGGGATGAAATCCCGATGAACAACAGGCTGAAGCCTGCCAGCGCCCAGCCAAGATGCCGCAACCAGCCGGAGGCAAACATTTTCAGCAATACGCCAATCAAGGTGAGCGGCATAAGAGCGATGCCCAGTTGCAGCTTGAAGCCCACTAGCGCCACAAGCCAACCGGTAATGGTGGTGCCGATGTTTGCACCAAATATCACGCCCAGGGACTGGTTGAAGGTCATCAGGCCTGCCCCTACAAAACCTACCGTGGCGACCGTCGTTGCACTGGAAGATTGCAGCACGGCTGTGGACAGGGCTCCGGCAACCGCGCCGCTGTACGGGCTTTTTGTGTATTTTCTCATGTAGCGGTGCAAGGTGATACCCGCCATATCCCTCAACCCTTCGGTCAGCATCATCATGCCGAGCAGAAACAGGCCCAACCCGCCTGCCACTGTCAGAGCTGAAATGTACATTCGGGTCTCCGGGGTGTGCCTGATTGTGGGCGCTTGCGGCGCGGATTCCGGTCAGGACGATAAGCTGGCCAGGTGGTCAACATTTGCAATGATAAGCGCGATGCAAATCCTGCCACGTTGATATCGGTCAAGCTGAACTCAGTTCTCAAAATCATCGCTCAAGTTCGCAACGCTGCGCGTCCTGATGCCAGGAGCCAAACGGGTTTGGCCGGCAACGTGGGTGGAATATGTCACAATCCGTCCTGGCGATGATTGAGCGTGATCAATGACCGTTGCCGAATTATGTCTAGGGTGCGGATGAACCCAGGGAGGCAGGCGCAATGAAAGCTCATTTGATCGGCGGGGGAATCGCCAGTCTTGCCGCAGCGGCTTACCTGATCAAGGAGGGAGACCTCCTTGGCCCAAACATCACTATATATGAATCCGGTTCGGTGCCCGGAGGCGCACTTGACGCGGGTGGTTCACCTGATACGGGTTACATCATGCGCGGTGGGCGAATGTTTGAAGAAAAATATCTCTGCACAAGAGATCTTCTCTCATTCATTCCCACCATCCATGATCCTGCAACCTCGGTTACGCAGGACATTGTGAAATTCCATGAGACGTCATCCTGGAACAACCAGGCAAGACTGATCAATGGTCGCGCCGAAATGATGGACGCCGAGCATTTCGGATTGAGCGTACGCGACAAGCTGAACCTTGCAGAACTCGCGCTCAGACCCGAAGTGACCCTGCAAACAGTCCAGATCAGCGATTGCTTTCAAGCTTCGTTCTTCAGCACAAATTTCTGGCTGATGTTTGCCACCATCTTCGCCTTCACTCCGTCAAACAGCGCAATGGAAATGCGGCGCTATTTGCACCGGTTTTTTCATCTGCTGCCGAGCATGGCGACAATGACGGCGGTTCAGCGGACACGTTTCAACCAGTATGAATCCATTGTGAAGCCAGTGGCAAGCTGGCTGAAAGGCCTTGGTGTCCATATTCGCACCGGCACCCGCGTCACCAGTATTGAATTGAAACCCGGCGATGAACAGATCATCGCAAACCGGCTTGAACTGACCTGCGACGGTCACGCAGAATTCGTGGAAGTTGCGGAGAAAGACCTGGTTTTCGCTACCTTGGGATCAATGGTCGCGGACTCTTCGAGTGGTTCCATGACCGCCGCGCCGGAGCTTGTTACCAGTGGACGGGACGGCAGCTGGGAACTTTGGGAGAAACTATCGGTGCTCCGAAAAGGATTGGGGAACCCAGCCGCTTTCAACGGCAATCCACATGAAACAACCTGGGAATCGTTCACCGTGACCGATCGTGAGAATCGGTTTGTTACCAGGGTGGAGGAATTGTCGAAACGCCGGGCCGGCCGGGGTGGCCTCATGACGCTTGCGGAGTCGAACTGGCTGATAACGTTTGTATTGTTGCATCATCCGCATTTCATTGATCAACCTGACAACCGCTGGGTCTGGTGGGGTTATGGACTGTTTGGTGATCAGCCGGGCAACTATGTGCAAAAGCCCATGGGACAGTGTAGCGGTGCGGAGATTCTGGAAGAGGTTCTTCGCCATCTCAATTTCGACAGCGACATTG
>CAYRLR010000186.1:1364-5587 GCA_964424975.1 uncultured Anderseniella sp. | reverse complement strand
TGTTTGCTGCCCATGGCCTGCTCCTCAAATGTGCTGCGCGCACTGTCATGCTGCGCCGGTTATTCTGCTGCGCTAGAGCAACATGGGTTCGACAGAACCCATAAAGTTGCACGAGCACTTTGGAAACGATCAAGTTTATGATTTTTGGTTGATTCAACCAAAAATCATCCTGATCTTGCCTCCAGCGCATCCGCACCTGCAAGAAAGCCGCCAGACTGGCGCGCCCACAAGCTCGCGTAAAGGCCTTTTGCGTCCAGCAGTTCGGCATGGGTGCCTTCTTCGACAATGACGCCCTTGTCCATGACGATAAGCCGGTCCATGGCCGCGATGGTGGACAGTCTGTGCGCAATGGCCAGCACGGTCTTGCCCTGCATAAGGCCTTCGAAACTCTCCTGGATAACGGCTTCAACTTCCGAGTCCAGGGCGCTGGTTGCCTCGTCCAGGATCAGGATCGGCGCGTCTTTCAGCAGCACGCGCGCAATGGCAATGCGCTGGCGTTGTCCGCCCGACAGCTTGACGCCGCGCTCACCCACATGGCTGTCATAGCCGGTGTGCCCGTGCATATCCTCGAGCCCCGGAATGAAGCCGTCAGCAGCAGCCCGGCGCGCGGCGCGCTTGACTTCATCCAGTGTCGCATCCGGCCGGCCGTAGCGAATATTGTCGGCGATGGACCGATGCAGCAGCGACGTGTCCTGCGTGACCATGCCGATATTGGCTCTCAGCGAGCTTTGCGTCACCTCGGCAATGTCCTGGCCGTCAATCAGGATGCGCCCGCTCTCCAGGTCGTAAAACCGCAGCAGCAAGGACACCAGGGTCGATTTGCCCGCCCCGGAACGACCCACAATACCCAGTTTCTCACCAGGTTTGACGGTCAGGTCAAGGTTGTCGATGATGCCCTGGTCAAGCGCTTCACGGTCCTTGCCATAGTGGAAACCGACACCTTCAAACCGGATCTCGCCTGCGCTGACTTCAAGCACGCGCGCACGGGGCCTGTCCACGACGGACACTGCCCGCGAGATCGTCTCGATGCCGTCCTGAACTACGCCGAGATTTTCAAACAGTCCGGACACTTCCCACATGATCCAGTGCGCCATGCCTTTCAGGCGCAATACCAGGCCAATGGCAAATGCAATGGCGCCGGCGGTGATGGCACCGATGGACCACAGCCATAGCGAGACGATTCCGACACCAAACAGGTTGAGAGAGTTGAGCACATTGAGCGTGCTGATCAGCAGCGTCGACAGACGCATCTGACGATGCACATTGTCGAGAAATGGCTCCATGCCGTGGCGCGCATACTCGTCTTCAAATTCGGTGTGGGCAAACATCTTGACGGTCGGGATGTTGGTATAGCTGTCGACAATCCGGCCTGTTACCACCGAGCGGGCATTGGCCTGGTCCTTGGAGACACGCTTCAGTTTCGGCACAAAATAGTACAGCGCAGCCGAGTAGCCGATCAGCCATACCACCATGGGCATGGCCAGCCGCCAGTCACTGGCTGCAAACAGGGTGATCGCGGCAGTGAAGTAGACCACCACGAACACAAACACATCCGCCGTTTTCATCACCACTTCGCGCACCGCAAGCGAAGACTGCATGACCTTGGTGGCAACACGTCCGGCAAAGTCGTTCTGGAAAAACTCCAGCGACTGGCGCAGCACATAGCGATGCGCCTGCCAGCGGATCAGCATCGGATAATTGCCCATCAAGGTCTGGTGAATAATCAGCTCGTATACAAAGTTGAGCAACGGATGCAGCACCAGGATCAGCACGGCAAGCGCGCTGAGCTGCCACCAGTAGTCCTGGAACACCGTATCGGGCGTCGTCTTGGCCAGCCAGTCCACTACGGAACCCAGAAACGCGAACAGCGACACCTCTATGACAGCAACAACCGCCGCCAGCACAGACGTTGTCAGCACCCACGGCCAGAACGGTTTGGTGTAGTGCCACACGAATCCGCTCAACGTTGCAGGCGGCATTTCCGCTTCCTGTTCAGGAAACGCATGCGTCCTCGATTCAAACCATTTGAACAATCCGTCCAGCACAGGCAGTCTCTCAAAAATGTTTGCGGCAGGCGTTAGCTCTGACCACGGTCACAGTCCCTGACTATTTGTCTTATATGACATTGTTCGGCAAGTGTCGCATGACAGCCATGCGTCACTGAGACTGTTGAACAATCCGGCGCATCCGTTACAAAGCCCCTTCACCATTCTAAAAGCCACTTCCGGCACCAGAGGAAGCTGAACCGCATGGATACCATCGGCAAACGCATTACGTATGCACGCGAGAGCAAGAACTATGACGTCAATCAACTGTCGGAGCGGGTTGGCGTCAAAGCCGAAACGATTCTTGCCTGGGAGGCCGACGAGCGCGACCCGCGGGCCAACCGTCTGCTGAGACTGGCCGGTGCACTGGATGTCGGCTTTGCCTGGCTCATGGTCGGCCAGGAGTATGCACCGAATGAAGCCGAAGACGCCGGCAGACTGTCCTCGGTTGAGGGCAAACTGCAGCGCATCCGGCAATTGTATGCCGAACTCGGGGGCCTGATCACCAGTCTTGAGCAGGACACGCGCTTCATGATGGCACGCGACGAGGAACTGGAAGAACTGGCGGAACTCGACGAGACGTCAGGCAAGGACTGATCCGGGCTTCAGCTCTTCAAAATCTCCAGAACGCGGTTCGACACGTCACGCAGGCCTGCGCTGCCGCCCACTTCATATGGCCGCAGGTTACCGTTGGCAAATGCGCCCCGCACGGCATTGCGGAAGGTTTCGCCGGCTTCGGCCAGTTCCGGCGAGTTCATTGTCTCGCCGAGCCAGTCCAGCATCATAGCCCCTGACAACAGCATCGCAGATGGATTGGCCTTGCCGGTTCCCATGATGTCGGGTGCCGTGCCGTGACACGGCTGAAACAGTCCATGCCTGTCTCCGATGTCGGCCGACGGCGCCATGCCCATGCCGCCCATCAGCGCTGCCGCCTGATCTGACAGGATGTCACCGAACATGTTTTCAGTGATCATGACATCAAACACCCAGGGGTTTCGCACCAGCGCCAGCGCGGTTGCATCCACATAGGCATGATCGGCGCTCAGCTCGGGAAATCTTGCCACGCGTTCGTAAAACACCCTGCGCATGAAGGCGAAGCTGCCGAAAACATTTGCCTTGTCGACACAGGTGACGTTTCCGCGCCCCCTGCCTTGCGCCTTGCGGCGTTCAGCGAGCCTGAAGGCAAAATCGGACAACCGTTCGGTTCCCTTTCGGGTAATCACCATGGTATCGCGAGCTTCATCGTCTCCGACCATTTCGCAAGCCCCGCGGGAGGCAAACAATCCTTCGGTGTTTTCACGGATCAGCACGAAATCAAGCTGTTCGGCGCGCGGGTCTTTCAACGGCACCGGGGAACCGGGAAATGTCTCGACCGGACGGACACCGGCATACAGATCGAAGATCTCACGCAGTTCGATCTGAGGCGTGATCTCCCGGCCGTCCTCGTATCTGATATCAGGCAGGCCCATGGCGCCGAGCAACATCACGTCTGCAGCGCCGGCCTTCTTCACCACATCGTCGGGAAGCGCCGTACCGGTGTCCCGGAACACGCCTGCGCCGGCCTCAAGGGTTTCGTATGTGAACGAAAAGCTGCCGGTTTTTGCCGCCAGCACGTCCAGGCACTCCAGACACGGTTGCATGACCTCCCGGCCAATGCCATCACCGGGAAGAACAGCGACATGGATGGAATTCGATGATGTCATTGCAGAGGTCCTGTTTGGGATGACACGATATCAAAACGGCGAATGGTCCTGGCCGCCACAAGCTCGGATATGGTTTCCGAAAACGCCAGGAAGTGCGGTGTTTCCAGGTGAAGGTCAAACGCCGCTTCGTTCTCGTAGACTTCGTACAGCAGGACAACGTCATCACTGTCGGTTTGTTCGACGCAGACATCAAACACCAGGCATTGCGGTTCGTTGCTGAGCGATTTTTCAGCCTGCAGCAGCATGACAGGCATGAACGCATTCAACATATCAGGTTTGAGGCGGAATTCCGCCGTGATTGCAAACATGCCCTTTGAACCCCTTGATCCGAAGTGTTCCAGCCTCGCCCGGATCCTGGCACAACGCCCCTGTTCCGGACCCGATCATTTGCCAACTGTTAGAGCAAGTTTGCGGGTCCATGTGAACCCGTCGCGTTCCGGCAGGCAAAATTTGTTCCCGGGCAAAACCGGCGCGG
>CAYRLR010000186.1:0-1264 GCA_964424975.1 uncultured Anderseniella sp. | reverse complement strand
CGGTATCAGGCCCATCCGCGCAATCGATACACCAGTAACCCGATCCACTCCTTCATGGCCCGGGTGGACAAATCCAGCGCTTTCGAATTTGGCAAGTATGCGAAAATCGATCTGGGCTCGATTGACGACGACACAGAGTCGATAGAAGCAGGAGAAAACCTCACGCCTGCTTTACGAAACACCGCTGCGGCGCGTGGCATGTGCAGGGCAGAGGTGACCAGCAAGGCAGAGGTGAACCCGCCCGCACGCATGCGCGCAAGGCTGTTAACCGCATTTTCGTGGGTGTTTCGCGACCCGGTTTCCAGCACGATCACGGATTCATCAACACCAAACTCCTTGAGAAATCCGGCAATCACGTTTGCCTCGGGTCTGGCATCAAGCCGTGAAACGGCACGGCCGCCGCTTACCAGTATCGCGTCCACCTTGCCTGCCTTGAGCAGGCGGGCTGCATGCAGGATGCGGTCTGCACCGGATTTCATATCGGGATAGGGATTGAAGGTCTGCGACGGCACGCTCACCCCACCCAGAACAATCGCTATCTGCGCCTTTGGCAGCTTGTCGATCCTGACAATGGGATATTGTCGCTCAAGTGAATTGATCAGGCCCAGCGCAACAATCGGCGTGGCCGCCAGCCACAAATACAACGTCGCGATCGTGACACAGCCAATCGCCCCGCGACGCCAGTCCAACGCAAGGGCCAACAGGCTCAGCAGCCCTGCCAGAACGGCAAAGCCGACCGGGTAGATGAACAACGGGACAATCTTGTCGAGAATCAGCGACATGATAACAGCTCAAAAAGCCAGGCTCTACAGGTTCGCGCCATAGTACTCGCGATACCAGCGAACGAAAGCTGCTATCCCGTCCTTGACGTTCACCTTTGGCCGGTAGCCTGTCAAATCGGACAGTTGCGAAATGTCTGCCCAGGTATCACGCACATCGCCTGCTGCCATGCCGGCAAAATTGATACTGGCCTTGACCCCCAGCGAGTTTTCCAGACACTCAATGTAATGCATCAGTTCAACCCGCGTGCCCGACGCAATATTGACCAGCCTGTGCGGTGCAACCGGGCTTGAACCGAGCAGGGTTTGATCAGCGTCAACCCTGGCAACCGGCTCGGGGGTCATCGGCATCAGCCTGACGATCGCGTCCACCACGTCACTGACATGGGTGAAGTCGCGTGTCATCTTGCCATGATTGTATACCTCGATCGGGTCGCCTTTCAGCATGGCATCAGCGAACTTGAAGAACGCCATGTCAGGGCGGC
>CAYRLR010000185.1:0-5617 GCA_964424975.1 uncultured Anderseniella sp. | reverse complement strand
CGATGATCTGCTTTGCCTTGATGATGGTATAGCGCACGGCTTCTTCGACTGACGTGAACGTGTCGGCTCGGATGAAGTCGTGAGACGGTCCGTCCTCATCACCTTCCTTGCGAATGCTGCCGGCGATATTGTAGGTGCCGCCGCCTCCCTTGGGGCCGGGGGCGATGACGTACCCCTTGTAGGTTTCCGTTTCAAAAACAGCAGCAGGTTTTTCGCCGCCGCCGCCAAACAATTTCGAGAAGAATCCACTCATGGGTGTTGGTCCTTTGATAAGTGACTGCGTTATGTATTAGCATTCACGAACAGATGATCCAATGTGTCTTGTGCCCGGCGCGCGATTGGTCAACGTGCGGGTTCTGTTTTCATGCCTGACCAGGATCTGCCGACAATGATGACGCCACTGCTGCTGACCCTGTGTGTTCTTGCCGTGATCTCGTTTCTGCTGACCCCGCGCACGCGCACGGTTGACGGGTTCTATGCCGGTCAGAGTGCCGATGGTGCCGCGCCATCAATGATCACGCTGGTGTTTTCGCAGGTGACCACCTGGATTTTTGCCCGCTCGTTGCTCACAGCCGCCATCCTCGGATTCTACTACGGGATCGGCGGGGCACTGGCCTACACAGCCTATTACCTGTCGTTTTTTACCGGCGCGGTGATTGTCGACCAGATCCGGTTCAGGCACGGCTTCAGTTCCGTGCAGGCGTTCCTGGCAGACCGTTTCGGGCCATCCGGCACATCCGCGTACAATCTGGTCGTCGCTGTGCGCCTGTTGTCGGAGGTGTTCGCCAACCTGATCGTCATCGGCACACTGTTCGGCGCTGAAGGCTCGGCGCTGTACCTGGTTGCAGCCAGCGCTGCGGCTGTCGTTACACTGGGCTATTCCATGCTCGGCGGACTGCAGTCATCATTGCGCACCGATGTTTTCCAGATGAGTGTGTTTCTCGTCATGCTGGCGGTGCTGGTGTTTGCGCTCGTCGGCGCCCCCGGCTGGTCGGTCTCTTTGATCGGCGACACCGCAAGACCGGTTACAGATCCGGGATGGGTCCTGCTGATGGTCGCCATGCTGCAGGTGATCTCCTACCCGATGCATGACCCGGTGATGATGGATCGCGGCTTCCTTGCTGATCGCATGACCACCTGGAAATCCTTCCTGCATGCGGGCTGGTTGTCGATGAGCTGCATTTTCCTGTTTGCACTGCTGGGCGTCTATGCCGGTACCCAGGCAGACCAGGGTGAAGCCATGCTGGCTGTGCTGACCCGCACTCTGGGGGAGACGACCATGCTGATCCTCAACCTGGCGCTCATCGTGTCAGCTGTTTCCACGCTCGATTCAACGCTGTCGAGTGCGTCAAAGCTTGCCATAAAGGACATGGGGCTTGCCGCTCCCACGCTGTTCAATGGCCGTGTGGCCATGCTGGTGTTCATGATGGGCGGCCTGGCTTTCCTGTTGCTGGATACCAAGGAACTTTACGCCGCCGTTGCCATTTCCGGCACGGCATCCATGTTCCTGACGCCGGTGATCCTGTTTTGCATCATCGGTGGCAGGCAGGTGTCGCTGTGGGCTTTCCACGTGGCCTTTGTTGCGGCCATTTCGGGTGCGGTTCTGTATTACCTGGAAACCAGCAATCTCGGGTTCATGACGCAAGTGTTCGGCATTGAGCACAAATACACCAAGCTGCTGGTGATCTGTATTGCCGTGCTGTCGACCGGCAACGCTGCGTTTGCGCTGGCGCTGAAACCGAAAGCTGTTGCAGCTCGCGCCGGCTAAACGCTGTCGCGCTCCAATGGCGTGGTTGAACAGTGAATGCCGCCGCCGTTCAACTGCATCCTGTCATACTGAACCGGAATGATTTCCATACCGGCCTGTTGCATGGCGTCCAGTGTGCGGTTGCTGGCACCGTCGCCCATGATGTAACGCCCCGGTGCCACGGCAAGCCCGTTGATGATCCAGCCATTGTCGGCAGGTGTGATCTCGATGGTGCGGATTTTCAGGTCCTTCAATCGCTCAAGAAACCAGTACGGCAGCTGTGTCGGGTCCACCAGGGCCAGGTCATGATCGACCATCACGAAGGCACCATCAATGTGGATCAGGTAACCGCACAGATCGACGACAATCAGCTCCACACCCTGCCGCTTCAGCACGTCGTCCAGCTGGCTGATGGCCTCGTTATTGACCCGGATCGAGCGACCCACCACGGCGGTCTGCGGGTTGAGCCACGCAAAGCTGCCGCCTTCCAGCATGCCGTTGGAATGAATGGTGCGCAGGATCGGGATCCCGAGATTGGCCAGTGTTCTGGTGACCACCAGTTCCTCGCCCTGGCGGATACGCGGCGCCATGCGGCACACGATGGCGCCGCCCTTGACCATGATAACCGGATCGCGCGTATAGCACGCCTTGAGCAACCGGTCGGTACCGCCGTCGAGAAAGTGCACCTCGACGCCTTCGGCGCGCAGCACCTTGACCAGTTTGTCGTGCTGGGCACGCATGTCGTCGGCAGGCGGTATTTCGTCCGACTGCCAGTACCAGCCTTCATCCAGGTCGCCGAAAGTGCCGGTTTCCGCCAGCTTTTTCGATGGATCAACCATGTCCAGTTCACAACCGGGACGATGCATCAGGATCGAGCGGATTTTGCCCACATCATTGTCGACGCCCCATTTGCGACCCCAGTCGGCCAGCAGGCGCCGCTCGTCCTCGAACGGCGGTTCCGGCTCCGAACCGAAAAGCTTGATGGTGGTCTGGTAAAGGTGTTCTGCGTGGGCAGATGAACTCATGATCAGCGTCCGTTCGTGTCAGTCCAGGATCTCGAAATGCGCTTCGGTTGGTGATTGCGAGTTGATGTCGAGAATATCCTGCGGGCAGCATGACATCACCGCGATCACGTCAATCTCGGCGCGCAGGGTGAGATGATCGCCGGGCTTGGACAGGGCCGGATCAAACGACAGCGAGCCGTCCTGCTGCCAGGGGATATTCATGAACAGGTTGATTGATCCCGGTGTAAACGGCACCGTGAAGCCAAGCTCGGCGAGAGCGGCGTGCATGTTGTCCTTGCAATTGTCGTGATAATCCGTGCAGCCCAGCAGGCCGTAGCGTTCGTTGTCACACGGGGCCATCAGCGTGTCGTGACGGCCGGGCGAGGTGTCTTCGGTCATTGTCATCAGCGCCCGGCGGCGATTGGAATACAGCGCATCACCGGTTTTCGGATACAGGTGTTTCCAGGTCGCGCGGCACTGCTCCATGCCGGTGAACTCCGTCAGGTGGCCGGCGACAAACGCCCAGAAATCAACCACCTGTGTGCCGTGCGTATTGATGATCCTGATTGACTGGCCCTTGTTGACAAAGGCTGCCTTGCCGCGCCGTGCGGGAACTGTCTGGAGTGTGGTCATAGTGGAATGTCTGCGCCCTTCGAGTTGACTATCGGAACCGGCAGGTTATCAGGTTTTCCGGCAGTGTCATCTCACCTTCTTCCATCGCTGTGCGAACACTGCTAGAGCATGTTTCACTTAGATGGAAACGTTTGACCGGTTTTCTGCGTTTGCTGGCAAGGCACGGTTCCCGCCGTGGTCTGGTTGACCACAAGGGGGCCGTAACGCAGTCCAGCGGGCGCAGAAAGCCGGCCTTCGGTGGACCAAATCAGCCCATCGGCGTTGTTGCGAAGCTTGCCCGATGCACCACATCGCGCTTCGCTTCGCGCCTAGCCGAGTGACCTGATTTGATGCCATCAAACGCTTCCATCTGAGTGAATCATGCTCTAAAACGCGCGCGAAGCTTTACATCTGGAAATATTTTGACCATGAGCGATACCAAGACGGAACGCGATTATTCCACAACGCTGTTCCTGCCCAAGACCGATTTTCCCATGCGCGGAGGCCTGCCCAAGAAAGAGCCGGAAATTCTCGCTAAATGGGAAAACATGGACCTGTACCGGACCTTGCGTGAACAGTCGAAGGGACGCCCGAAATACGTCCTGCATGACGGACCGCCCTATGCCAACGGCAACATCCATATCGGCCATGCGCTCAACAAGATTCTCAAGGACCTGATCACCCGGTCTTTCCAGATGCGCGGCTATGATTCCAATTATGTGCCGGGCTGGGATTGTCACGGTTTGCCGATCGAATGGAAGATCGAGGAAAAATACCGCGCTGCGGGCAAGGACAAGGATGAAGTGCCGGTCAATGAATTCCGCGAGGAATGCCGCCAGTTCGCCAAACACTGGATCGGAGTTCAGACGGAAGAATTCAAGCGCCTCGGGGTGGTCGGCGACTTCGTAACCCCGTACCTGACGATGAATTTCGAGGCCGAGGCCCGCATTGCCAAGGAACTGATGAAGTTCGCCATGTCGGGCCAGTTGTATCGCGGCTCCAAACCGATCATGTGGTCGGTTGTCGAGCGCACTGCACTGGCTGAAGCGGAAGTGGAATATCACGATTACCAGTCCGACACGGTGTGGGTAAAGTTCCCCGTGGTGGCCGGTGCTGATGCCTTGAGCGATGCATGCGTTGTTATCTGGACCACGACACCGTGGACGATCCCCGGCAACCGCGCTATCTCATACTCGGACCGGATCAGCTACGGTCTGTATGAAGTGACCGCTGCTGAAAATGACTTCGGACCCCAGGCCGGCGAGAAACTGTTGTTTGCCGACAATCTGGCAGAAGAGTCATTTGCCAAGGCCAAGCTGCAATACAAACGCCTGTCGGATGTCACCGCAAGCGATCTGGCGGCTGTGACCTGCGCTCATCCGCTGCGCGGCAGGGGCTATGAATTCGATATTCCATTGCTTAACGGTGATCACGTGACCGACGACACCGGTACCGGTTTCGTTCATACCGCACCCGGCCATGGCCGCGAAGACTTTGACATCTGGATGGACAATGCCGGCGCGCTCGAAGCGCGCGGCATTGCTGCGGCAATCCCGTTTACCGTTGGCGCGGACGGTCGCTTTACCAGCGATGCGCCCGGGTTTGAAGGCGAACAGGTCATCACCGACAAGGGTGACAAGGGCAAGGCCAACGATGCGGTCATCAAGGCATTGATCGAAACCGGTACGCTGTTTGCCCGTGGCCGGTTGAAACACATCTATCCGCATTCATGGCGCTCGAAAAAACCGGTGATCTTCCGCAACACACCGCAATGGTTTGTCTATATGGACCGCGATATCAATGGCTCGACCTTGCGCGACACCGCGCTCAAGGCGATTGATGATACGCGGTTTGTCCCGGCTGCCGGTCAAAACCGCTTGCGCGGCATGATTGCCGACAGGCCTGACTGGGTGTTGTCACGCCAGCGGGCATGGGGTGTGCCTATTGCCGTGTTTGCCAACGAAGCGGGCGAGGTGCTCAAGGACGAAGCTGTCAACAGCCGCATTTTCGATGCGTTCCTGAAAGATGGCGCAGACGCCTGGTATGCAGATGGTGCGGCAGAACGCTTTCTGGGCAGCGACTATTCGACAACTGAATGGACCCAGGTGCGTGACATTCTTGATGTGTGGTTTGATTCAGGCTCGACCCATGCGTTTTGCCTTGAACAGCGTGAAGACCTCAAGTGGCCGGCGGACCTGTATCTTGAAGGCTCTGACCAGCATCGCGGCTGGTTCCATTCGTCATTGCTGGAATC
>CAYRLR010000184.1:0-5626 GCA_964424975.1 uncultured Anderseniella sp. | reverse complement strand
GGAGATACAGGTAATGCCGACAAAGGTGGCGATGGCCATCTTGGCCGCAATGCTGCTCGGTTTGCGGGTGCCTTCCGGGTTCCTCATTCGCTGTGCGCGGATCGCCTCAACGGAAAAGCTCATATCGCCGGAGCGGTAGCGCGACGCATTGCTGCGGTCTTCAGCCTGATCGCCCAGCAGGCTTTCTTCCATCGCAGGTATGCTGACAGAAGCAGCCGCGGACTGGGCAACCGTGTTTCTGCTTGACGGCTGTTTGAATAGACGCGGTGTCTGCAAGTCCCGCGTTCTGGGGGTGGATCGTGCCTGAGGCATACCGTCAATTCGCCTGATGATCGGACCATCGTCATCGGCGCTGGCTGCTTGTACGTGCTCGCGCGGAGGCTCGAAGCGAAATGCAAACGAGATGCCCTCGCTGCGTGGACGGATTTGGTCACTCTCGTGCGTGGCGTGCACAGCGGTTCGCGCGCTGTCCTGCGCATTTTCGCTGCCTGCATCATTGCCGACGAGGGGAAGTTCGGCGCTGGCTTGCATATTGAAGGTTTCCCTAAATCGAATAACGAGGCCGTCCCTCAGCCTCTACTGTTGAGGTTGATAAAGACATCATTATGATGGGTATAAGGCAATTTTGTGCAGGTAGATCATTGGTTTGCAGAATTAGTGTCTTATAGGGGGTGCACAACTGGCGCTTGTGTGCAGGTGCGAAAGCGTTATCTATCACCACAATCTGCTAACCCGGTCATCGATCAAGAGTCCGCATATCACGAGGCAATCAGCGTGCAAAGCATAGTCAAACCATTCACTGCAGCAGCGGCGGCCCGCAACGGCCTGATCGTATACCCCGAAGGCACCGACGCCCGTATTGTCGAGGCCGCTGTGAAATTGCAGAATTTGGGACTTTCACGCGCCGTCCTGCTGGGGAAACCGGATGCGATTGCCGCGGTGTTTGACAGCTTGAAACTGTCGTCTGACGGTATCGGGATACTCGATCCCGACACGTCATCTGAGCTGCCGGTCCTGCAGCAGAAACTGCTGCAGAAAAAGCCGGCCCTGGGTCCTGAAAATGCCGCATCCATGGTGCGTGACCCGCTCTATTTTGGAGGCGCCATGGTCGCCAGCGGTCAAGCCGACGCGATGGTGGCCGGTGCTGCCACAGCGACAGGAAAAGTCATTTCAGCGGCCTTGCGCACCATCGGTCTTACCCCCGGTACCCGGCGTTTATCCAGTTATTTCATCATGTCGGTACCGAATCACCGGGGCCTCGGCCGCAAGGATTTTCTGTTCGCAGACTGTGCGGTGAACATTGACCCGCCCGCTGAGGACCTCGCCGAGATTGCCATTGCAACCGCCAGAACCGCTGCAAAACTGCTTACCGAACCGGCAAAAATTGCGTTGCTGTCTTTTTCCACCAAGGGCAGTGCGGCACATGACAGCGTAACCAAGGTAACAGATGCGCTGGCCATTGTGCGTGACCGTGCCCCGGACCTGGCCATTGATGGTGAACTGCAGGTTGACGCTGCACTGGTCCCGTCAGTTGCCGCGCGCAAGGTAACGGGAGATGCCGGTGTGGCAGGTGATGCCAATGTGCTGGTGTTTCCGGATCTGAACTCCGGCAACATCGGTTACAAACTGGTTCAGTACATGGCCAATGCAGATGCTGTTGGTCCGTTTTTTCAGGGCTTCGACAAGCCGGTGTGCGATCTGTCACGCGGATGTTCGGTTGATGACGTCATGTCGGCTGCCGTCATCCTGATGGCTACAGCCTGAGACCCGGCCAACACGGCTCAAACCAGTGATTTCAGCAATCCCAGCACCGCAAGCAATGCCAGCAGGCCAATTGCCATGCGCCGGAAGTTTTCCGGTTCTGCAGCTACGAATTTCCGCCCGCCCAGCCATACACCGGCAGCCAGCAGCGGAATGCACAAGGCGGCTGCAATGAATGTGTCGGCGGATATGATGCCCGCATGCCCCAGCATTGGCAGCGCCAGCATGTCGATGGCGCACAGATAGAATATCATCGTGGCGCGAAACACCCGCGCCAGCAGGTTTTGCGCCGTCAGGAACAGGGCAACAGGCAACCCGCCAACTGCTGCGGCATTCGCCAGGCCCGATACAACGCCAATTCCCGCTATGCCGGCCGTACCCACCTTCCTGTGCAGGCTCCAACCGCTCAGCAAGGCCGCGCACATGATCAGAATCCAGGCAGAAACGATCAACCGGAGCATGTCCGTGTCCAGCGAACTCAGCAGGGCGATGGACACCGGCATGGCGAATATCGCGCCGGCCAGCAGCCAACGAAGCAGGGGCCAGCTTACGTCTTTCAGCGCCGTGGGAGCCTGGCCAGCCGTCGCTGCAACTTCCAGCAGCATGACCACCGGCACGAAATTGAGCGGGTTGGTTACAAGCGTCGACGCCGAAATGACAAGTGCTGAAAACCCAAAGCCCGAGTATCCGCGAATGTAGGCGGCAACAAGCACGACCAGAGCCATCCAGGCGAGAGGCCACCCGGCAAGGTCAAACGGAACAGGCACGGATCATCCTTTCAGCGTGCGCCGCACATGGTGCGCGATGGCCACTTCTTCATTGGCCTTGACGATCCACACAGGGCAGGTCGCACCAGGTGGAGAGATTTCCATCTCACCCGTCACATTACGCTGGTTTTCGAGCACCACATCCAACCAGTTCAAATGTTTGACTATGCCAGCACGAACCGGTGCCGCGTTCTCGCCCACGCCAGCGGTGAACACCAGACCGTCTATGCCTTCCAGCACGGTAATCAGCGAGCCAGCATGGCGCGCAGCCCAATAACAGTAATAGTCGACGGCTGCTTGCGCACGCGGGTCCTTGCTGTCCAGCAACACCCGCATGTCACCCGAGATGCCGGACAGCCCGAGCAATCCGCTGCTGCAATACAGCAGGTGTTCAAGCTCGTTCAGCCCCATCTGCTCATCGCGCATCAGGGCGATCAGGACACCGGGGTCCAGCGCACCGGAACGCGTCGACATCACCAGGCCGTCGGCGGTGGAGTATCCCATTGTGGTGGCCACCCCAATGCCATCCTTGACCGCCACCATGCTGGCACCAGATCCAAGATGCGCAATCAGCAGGCGCCTTGGAAGCGGGTTGCCGGTGAGATCGGGCAGGGCAGCGACCACGTGTTCATAGTTCAAACCGTGAAACCCGTACCGGCGATATCCCTTGTCATGAAATTCCTGCGGCAAGGGCAGGCGCACCTCCGTGTCGGGTTGATGGGCATGAAACGCGGTATCGAAACATGCAACCTGCGGCAGGGCCGGGGCCAGTTCCCGCATCCGTCGCAGTGCAGCAATGCCGAACGGCAGGTGCAGGGGGGCCTTGGACCTCAACTCGTCCAGATTGCTCATCACGCTGTCGTCAACAATCACCGGACGGGTGTAAATGTCGCCGCCATGCACGATGCGATGACCGCTGCCGGCTAGCGTGTCGGGTCCGTGGCCATTGTCATGAAGCCAGTCCAGAACTGCATCGAGTGCCTTGGCATGACCCGCGTTTTTCGGCAGCGCAGGCGTTTCGTCTCGATGTTCCCTGCCATCTGCCCATTTGACGGCAAATGCCGGTATGCTGCCAAGGCCGTCAATCTGGCCGTGCAGTACTTCTTCAAGTCTGTCGCCCGTAAACACCGCGAATTTCAGCGATGACGAACCGGCATTGAGCACCAGAAAATTTTTCATGTGCGCCAAGTCTTCCCCTCTGCATGAAGCTGAACAGTTTGTAGAACCAAACCGCGCTTCCAGCCAGTAGCAAATGTTTCGGGGCTGCGTGTGCATGGGCCTTGCCAGGGCATCATGTCCATGTGACGCAATCGCTGTGGAATAACGGCTGTACCGGCCTATCGGGCTGCCTTGATACCCGGCGGAAACATGTTGGTGATCGCTACCAATGCTTGTTCGAGGGCCACCGCTGTGGGACAAGCTTCGAGGGTGAAGTAGGAAGCCGTAATCGGAGAAAGCTTGCGAATGAACGCGCAGAGAGCAAAAAAATGGGGTGCGTGGGCGTTGGCGCTGGTGATTACCGCGGTTGCTGCAGAGACGACTTCCTTCGTCGGGCTTCGTCTGCTTGGTCTGCCGACTGCAATCGTGAATCCGCCGAAGAGCGAGAACTTGCCCTGGGGTGCCTGGGGAGTGCCGAACTCAGTTGCGCATAAAACTGCCAGTTGCTTCGATGTGGTTTATCATTTCAATAGTGTTGGAGCGCGTGACAAAGAGCGCTCATTGCAGGGTACTGATCGCTGGGTATTTCTGGGCGACTCTTTTGTCCAGGGCTTCGGTATTCCCGAACAGGACCGTCTGTCCGACTTGCTGGAAGGGTTCATCGGCCACGAGATGCTGAACTTCAGTACGTCCGGCGACTTCGGACCTTTGCAATACAAAATACTGTACGAGAAATTGGCCAGCAAGTATGAACACAAGGGCATTGTGGTTGGATTGTTGCCAGATAACGATTTCGTCGACAACGACCCTGATTGGTGGAACAAAAACGTGTCGCAGAAGCATTGGCTTCGTCACCGCCCGTACTATGAACTTGCATCTGATGGGCGCAGCTTTGGTGTGCGCTACGGTGTTGACGGAAAATCTGTGTCCAGGGATGATTTTGACATTGCACCTGTACTTCCGGCCAAAGACGTCTGGGGCAGGGTGCAACAATTTTCGACGTGGAACATGCAGGCAACTTTGAAAAGGTTTGCCCGACATTCCAGTTTCTTTGCTCTGATCCAGATGGTAAGCGCGAGAATTGGTGCGAAAAAGCGAGAGTTGTCGGCCCCTGAAACCGGAACCGGTTATTTCACGACTGACGTCAGAGCAATGCGAGCGGTTGAACTCATTCTGGAGGAACTGGTGAAGGACGCTGCCGGCAAATCCAGGATCATGCTGGTATTTCCGCGTGATTCAGATTTTTCTCAGCAGAAAACACTGGGTAAACGAGGCAGCCCGGAATTCCTTGCCTTCCTGAACACTGTAGCGTCAGCCGGTTGGCAGGTCATTGATCTCAGCCTCGTGCCTGCATTGCAGGCGATGCCCGATACCACGCTTGGCTGCAACAGTCACTGGAATGCGGCTGCCAATCGCGCTGCTGCGGAATATCTTCGAACTGAAGTCGAATGGTGATCAACTGTAATCTACCACCTTCAAATATGGATAGTCCCCGCAGAAAACGATTATGTTGGTCGTGTGAAACCGTATATATTCGTCGCCACACACCCTTTTTTGAAGAAGCATTTGTTTAGGTGAGGTCGAGCCGGATGACAAATTCAGCGCACCGGCGCAGCAAGCGTATCAAAGACGTAGCTGCAAATCTCGCCACATTGTCCATATCGTTGCTCATCGGCTATGTATTGCTTGGGGGTGTAATGCTGGCTTATGGGCCCGCTATTTTGTGGAAACCCATCAATCATTTTCCAACCGCCGTCAACATCGCCTGGCAGGCATCGGGGCCAGCAGACAGCGATGAAGCCTACATTGCTATTCTGGGAGATTCTTTTGCAGCCGGGCTTGGTGACTGGAGTGTTGAAAGGCAGTCACGCACCGATCCGTATTATTCGGGCGACGTGATTGCAAGCCAGCTTTCCCGGCCTGTTATTTCATTTGGCAGG
>CAYRLR010000183.1:0-5626 GCA_964424975.1 uncultured Anderseniella sp. | reverse complement strand
CAACCGCTTTGGCCCCGGCCTGATAGCAGAAGATCTGCCCGGCGGTATTCCCGCGGTGCTGGCGGCGCTGCACGGGCAATGATGGCTTGCTTTGATGGCGGGGCCTGTTGTCAATTGCGCCCATCGCCTTTTTGGCACAGCCGACCGCCAAATCCGGCGATTTGCCGCTTCGCGCGCGCCTGCCAAACCCCATGCAACCGCAGCAGACATGATCAGGACTTTGGAGTAAGGTAATGTGAAGTGGAATTTCAGATGTCTAAACCTCTGGCATCGCCGCACATGCTTTGCTATACACCGGCGCGATTGCTGACGTACGGCGCGCCATGTGAAGGCGCGCCGCTGGTTTTTTCGAGCGGGCGTGGCGGAATTGGTAGACGCACTAGATTTAGGTTCTAGCGGTGAAAGCTGTGGGGGTTCAAGTCCCTCCGCCCGCACCAAAGACTGACGATCAGCGAATGTGGAATTGAACTGAAGGTTTGTATTGTCCGGTCGGACCCGGCATCGGCCTTTGATGTAAGGCTCATAAGGAAATTAAACATTATGCAGGTGACCGAAACACTCAATGAAGGCCTCAAGCGCGAGCTTAAAGTGGTCATTCCGGCCGGAGACCTCAAGGCTCGTGTCGACGAGCGACTGGAAGAGTTGAAAGCCACGGCCCAGATCAAGGGATTTCGGCCAGGCAAGGTGCCGATCGGCCACCTGAAAAAACTTTATGGCCAGTCGGCCATGGCCGAAGTCGTGCAGAAGTCCATTGAGACCTCAAGCACCGAAGCGCTGAATGAAAAGAGCCTCAAGGCTGCCTATCAGCCGGAAATCGTGCTGCCGGAGGATGAAAAAGACGTTCAGGCAGTGATGAGTGGCGATGCTGACTTGTCGTTCACGATGAATTTCGAAATTGTGCCGGACATCGAGATCAAGGATTTCAAGAGTCTCAAGGTCGAGAAGCTGGTTGTCGAGGTGAGCGACGAACACCTGGACGAAGCGCTGAAGAATATTGCCGGTCAATACAAGGACTATGAGGATCGCGCCAAGGGTGCGGCCGAAGACGGTGATCGGGTCACCATCAGCTTTGTCGGCAAGATTGACGGCGAAGCCTTTGAGGGCGGCACTGCAGAAGACGTTCCGCTGGAACTGGGTTCAGGCTCATTCATTCCGGGCTTTGAAGAGCAACTGGTCGGCGTCAAGCCAGGTGACGAAAAGATCGTCAATGTTGCCTTCCCGGCTGAGTACGGTGTTGAGCATCTGGCGGGCAAACCTGCTGAATTCGAGGTGAAGGTCACCAAGGTTGAACAGCCAAAGGTTGCAGAAATCGACGAAGCATTTGCCGAGAAACTCGGCATGGAAAGCGTCGCCAAGCTCAAGGAAATGGTCACCGAACGCATCGCGGACGAGTTTGCCAACATGTCCAAGGCAAAGTTGAAGCGTGACATGCTTGATGCGCTGGACAACGAGTACAAATTCGAGCTGCCGCAAAAGCTGGTGGATCAGGAGTTTGAACAGATCTGGGCCGCTCTTGAACGCGAGATGGAAGCCGAAGGCAAGACATTCGCTGACGAGGACACCACTGAAGAAGAAGTCCGCACCGAGTACAAAGGCATTGCCGAGCGCCGCGTGCGGCTGGGTCTGGTCATCGGTACCATAGGTGAAAACGCCGGCGTAACCGTCGCTGACGAAGAACTGCAGCGCGGTCTTATGGATCGTGCGCGCCAGTTCCCCGGTCAGGAAAAAGAGGTTTTCGAGTTTTATCGCAACAACCCGAATGCGCTGGTTGAAATCCGCGGGCCGTTATTCGAGCAGAAGGTCGTCGATCACATTGCGGATCAGGCAACTGTCACAGAACGTTCCGTCAGCCGCGAATCGCTGCAGCATTTGCTGGAGCATGATCATGAACACGGTGAAGAATGCGATCATCCTGACCACGACCATGGTTCAGATGCAAAGCCGGCCAAGAAAGCTGCTGCCAAGAAACCTGCAGCCAAAAAGGCACCTGCCAAGAAGGCAGCCAAGAAAACCGCTGACTGAAGTTACGCTGAAGGTCTGACGTTACAAATAGCCGATGAACCGCCCGCAAATGAGCGCGCCGGTCCACATGGCAAGTGAGATAAGGGCGACCCGCACGGTCGCCCTTTTTCGTGCGACGTACAGTGCGTTCACGACGCCAAGGGCGATCAGCAGCATCTTGATCTGGAACAACGGCAAGGCTGCATATTTGCGGGCATCGGTCATGAACAGCAAACCACCGGCGGTGCATGCCAGACCGAATCCGACCAGTGCCATCGGCACCAGCACACGCACCAGTCCGGTTAATTCAACGGACTTCCACAAGCCGAGGTAGCGAAGATCGAGTGAAACAACCGAGCCAAACAGCAGGGCGATACCTGCGATGTGGACCGTGTTGACGATGGGATACAACCAGCGCCAGGTTCGCATGGCGGTGCCCAGCCCTGATTGTTCCAGGTCCAGCAGCAGGTGTTCCACGTCTAGTCCCTGTTCGGGTACAGATTGTAGAGTTTGCCGGCAATGGTGATGCGCTCTGCCTTGACCCGCATTTCTGTCGGGTCAGTCGACCGGCCACCGGAGATGGTGATTTCGGTGCCTGGTGCGAGCAGGTTTTCATCGAGACCGGCGCGCTCGTGGCGCCATGGCTGACCCGCCTCGACAGTCCAGATTTCGCCGTCTGCATCGATCTGCAGTACTCCATGCGGGTTGCCCAGCCGGGCGCTCTTGATTATGCCCGTCAGTTCAAAATTACCATCCGCTGTCCAGCGCCAGCCATGATGCGCCATGGCCGGCCCCGTTAAAGTCAGGCTTGCCACCCAAATGATGAGAGTGCGGCGATCAATCATGACAGTCTCCGTTGTTGCAGGCAGCATCGCTGCCGTGTCAGAACAGTAATCATGCAAGCAGATTACATCATCATAGGGGCAGGGTCAGCCGGTTGTGCGCTGGCGTCACGCTTAAGTGAAAACCCCGACAATCACGTCGTGCTGCTGGAGGCAGGCGGCAACAACACCTCTGCCATGCTGCGGGCCCCAGCCGGTTTCGCAGCCCTGCTGCCGTGGCCGGTCAGCAATTGGGCCTTAAGGACCATGCCGCAACCGGGCCTGAACGGACGCAAAGGCTATCAGCCCAGGGGCAAAGGGCTGGGCGGGTCATCTGCCATCAATGCGATGGTCTACACGCGTGGCCGGATGCGCGATTACGATGAATGGGATGTCGCCGGGTGGCGCTGGCGCGATGTTGAACCCGCATTCGAGGCGTTGGAGCGCGCCGGCCTGACAGTCAGCGATCAGCGCGATCCGTTCGCGGCCTCGGCAATGTTCGTCGAAGCCTGTACGGCGTCGGGTGTACCGCAACAGCCAGGATTTGATCAGCTGGACAGTGAGGCGTGCGGATTTTATCGCGCCACGATTCGTGACGGTGAAAGATGTTCATCCGCTGATGCTTTTCTGCGGCCGGTCATGCATCGCAAGAACCTGGCCGTGCTGACCGGGGCCAGGGCTGGAAGCATACTGGTGTCCCAGGGCCATGCCGTTGGCGTGCGCTATCACAAGGACCGAGCATGGCATGAAGCGCTCGCGACCCATGAAATCATTGTGTGCGCGGGCGTTTTTCAGACCCCGCAATTGCTGATGTTGTCCGGCATCGGTCCGTCCAGGGAGTTGCAGGCGCATAATATTCCGGTAGTGGCCGATTTGCCGGGTGTTGGGGCAAACCTTCAGGATCACGTCGATTATGTCATGACATACAAGACCCGGGCAGGTCCCGAGACTATTGGTATGTCGGCAAGCGGCGGCAAGGCGATCATGGATGCGATCAAGCAATGGCGAAAGGATCGTACCGGTAAACTGACGTCGCCGATTGCCGAGGCAGGCGCGTTCATAAAAAGCCGTGACGATCTGGAAACCCCGGATCTGCAACTGCATTTTGCGCCCGGCATCGTGGATGATCACGGGCGCAAGATGCACGCCGGTCACGGCATGTCGATCCACATTTCGCTGCTCAAGCCAAATTCTGTTGGCCGGGTTTCTCTGAAGTCCGGCGATCCGCTGCAGGCACCGCTTATCAATCCGCAATATCTGTCGCATGGCGATGATGTGGCGCGGCTGGTGGCGGGCTTCAAAAAGGTTCGCCAGCTCTTTCAGCACGAAGCCTTCGCGTCCATCCGGCGCAAGGAACTGCACACGCGCGGCGTGGCCGATGATGACGCCATCGCCGGCTGGATCAGGAAGCGTTCAGACACACTCTACCACCCGGTTGGCACCTGCCGTATGGGCGGGGCGGGCGACGCGATGAGCGTTGTCGGGCCGGATCTGAAGGTAAACGGTATTGACGGTTTGCGTGTGGCGGATGCGTCCGTGATCCCGCGGATCATTTCTGCCAATACCAATGCGGCGGCCATGATGATCGGTTGGCGTGCAGGCGGCCTGATTGTCAACAATAGGTAATCTGAAACGCGGGAAATTGAAATTTCCCGCGTCCCGTATGGTTTTGAGACCTTATATCCCGAGTACGCGGTTGCGTTGATTCGAGAATTCGATTTCAGCAATTTTCCGGAAACCACCAAGCTCGCGCAGTTTCAACTGGAAATCGTCGTTGATTTTTGCGGCCAGCTCGGAATGGTTGCGGGTTTCTTCAAACACTTCCGCAGCTGCGGTCCCGAAAGAATCCCAGACCTCATCATTGAACGAGCGCAGCTCAACGCCGTGATCATTGATCAGCTTGGTGAGATATTCGCCGTTATTGGCCGAAGCTTCTTCATGCTGGGCTGCATGTTCCTCGTTGCAGGCAGCCGTAATTATGGCCTTTTCGCCCGGCGTGAGATCTTCCCAGAACTTCTGGTTCATGCCGAACGCGAGGCCGCCACCGGGCTCGTGCATGCCGGCCGTGTAGTAGTACTTGGCTGCTTCGTAGAATTTCATGAAGTAGTCATTGTAAGGGCCAACCCACTCTGTTGCCTCAATGGCCCCGGACACCAGGTTCTCATAAATCTGGCCACCCGGCAGTGATACCGTGGATACGCCAAGCTTGGCCATTACCGTGCCGCCAAGCCCCGGAATACGCATTTTCAGGCCCTTGAGGTCATCAGCAGAATTGATTTCCTTGTTGAACCAGCCGCCCATCTGGGTGCCGGTGCCTCCGCACGGCAGCGATTTCAGGCCGAATGAACCGGACAGTTCATCCCACAGCGCCTGACCACCCTTGAATTTGATCCAGGCGTTCCATTCCGGCGATGTCATACCGAACGGCACCGATGTGAAATAGGCAAACCCAGGATGCTTGCCGACCCAGTAATAGTCAGCCGCAATATAGGCTTGCGAGTTGCCTGATGCCACATCGTCAAACACGTCAAACGCGCCGACACGTTCGCCTGCGGCAAAGTATTTGGTCGTGATTGCCCCGTCAGTGAGTTCGGTAATGCGGGCAGCCAGGCGCTGGGCACTGATGCCCAGACCCGGAAAATCCCGCGGCCAGGTGGAAACGATGACCAGTTCTTTCCTGGCCTGCGCAATTGCCGGTGTGGCAAGTGTCGAAACGGCTGCAGCAGTGCCCGCAAGCGCTGCTCCCTTGATGAATTTACGGCGTTCCATCCAAACTACTCCCTGTTGTTGTTCTTGGTTAAACC
>CAYRLR010000182.1:813-5633 GCA_964424975.1 uncultured Anderseniella sp. | reverse complement strand
TGAGCAACACGGGTATGTGGAGATCTGGCGTATGATCGCCTGAACTGTTCATGAGTCTTGAGCCGGCTCCACCTGAAGAGCGACCGCATGCGGCACGCCCGTCAGCAAAATCTTAACAATCGTTAGGACTTTGGAGCCGGGATGCTTAACAAATCGTTGATTTCATGCCTCGTTTTGCGCCGGGGAGACATTTTTTGCCGTTTGCTGCACATCACGCTGACTGCACACCGGCATTGCGGCAGAAAACCCGGCAATAAATCCCTCGAACAGGATATTGGCGGCAATGTTCACAATCGCCGCCGGCCCAAACGTCAGCACGGCGATCCAGGTAAATCTGGATCGCCGTGCTAGGTCACCTCACACCCAGGCGAGGCAATGTCAGGGAAGCTCTCAATCAGCCCTTTGCGAGATCAGGCCAGATCGAAGCGATCAAGGTCCATCACCTTGGTCCAGGCAGCAACAAAGTCGCCGATGAACGCCGGCAGAGCATCATCACTTGCATAGACTTCCGCCAGTGCACGCAATTGCGAGTTTGAACCAAACACCAGGTCAATACGGCTTCCGGTCCATTTGACCTTGCCGGTTGCGCGATCCTGGCCTTCGAACACGCCTTTGGATTTTGACGATGGCTCCCACTTGGTGTCCCTGCTGAGCAGGTTCACGAAGAAATCATTGCTCAAGGTTCCGGGCCGGTCAGTGAACACGCCGTGTGCAGACCCATCCGCGTTGGTGTTCAATGCCCGCATGCCGCCGACGAGGACCGTCATTTCCGGACCAGTCAGTGTCAGGAGTTGAGCACGATCCACCAGCAGTTCCTCAGCCGGACGGATTTGCCCGTCCTTCAGATAATTGCGGAAACCGTCGGCGGCCGGTTCGAGCACGGCGAATGACTCCACATCTGTTTTCTCCTGCGTGGTGTCCGTGCGGCCCGGAGAGAACGGAACCTCGACCTGGTGACCGGCGTCACTGGCGGCTTTCTCGACGCCAGCACATCCACCCAGCACGATCAGGTCGGCAAGCGACACGGTCTTGCTGCCGGCATTGAAGTCCTTCTGGATGCCTTCAAGAGTGCTCAGCACACCTGCCAACTGGGCCGGGTTGTTTGCCTCCCAGTCCTTTTGCGGTGCCAGGCGAATGCGCGCGCCATTGGCGCCACCACGCTTGTCACTGCCGCGGAAGGTTGACGCAGAGGCCCAGGCCGTTGACACCAGTTGCGAAACGGACAGTCCCGATGCCAGGATTTTGGCCTTGAGGTCGGCAATGTCCTGCGCGCCGATCAGTTCATGATCAACGGCGGGAACCGGATCCTGCCACAACAACTCCTCCTGGGCAACTTCAGGGCCGAGATAACGCGAGATCGGGCCCATGTCACGGTGGGTCAGCTTGTACCAGGCTCTGGCAAAGGCATCTGCGAATTCCGCCGGGTTCTGGTGGAAACGCCTCGAGATTTTCTCATAGGCCGGATCCATGCGCATGGCCATGTACGCTGTGGACATCATGGGCGCATGCGTCCTGCTTGGATCATGTGCATCCGGCACAGTGGTCTGTGCCGACTTGTCGGTTGGAGTCCATTGCTGGGCGCCAGCGGGGCTCTTTGTCAGCTCCCACTCATAACCGAACAGGGTGTCGAAGTAACTATTGTCCCACTGGATCGGGGTCGGGGTCCACGCCCCTTCCAGGCCGCTGGAGATTGTATCGACGCCACTGCCGCTGCCCATGGAGTTCTGCCAGCCGAGACCCTGTGTTTCAAGGCCGGCCGCTTCTGGTTCAGGTCCGACAAACTTCTCGGGATCTCCTGCACCATGGGTTTTCCCGAACGTATGACCACCTGCGGTAAGGGCAACGGTCTCTTCATCATTCATAGCCATGCGCGCGAATGTTTCGCGAATGTCCCTGGCAGAAGCCAGCGGATCAGGGTTCCCGTTGGGGCCTTCCGGGTTGACATAGATCAGGCCCATCTGAACCGCAGCAAGAGGATTGTCGAGCTCCCGGTCGCCGGTATAACGCTCATCACCGAGCCAGGTGGCCTCTGGTCCCCAGTAGATGTCTTCTTCAGGTTCCCAGACGTCGGCACGACCGCCACCGAAACCGAATGTCTTGAAGCCCATTGACTCAAGCGCGCAGTTGCCGGTCAGGATCATCAGGTCAGCCCATGAAATCTTCTTGCCGTATTTCTGCTTGATCGGCCACAGCAGAGCACGTGCCTTGTCCAGGTTGACGTTGTCGGGCCAGCTGTTGAGGGGCGCAAAACGCTGTGACCCCGATGACGCACCGCCGCGACCGTCATAGGTCCGGTATGTACCGGCGCTGTGCCACGCCATGCGAATAAAGAACGGGCCATAGTGGCCGTAATCTGCTGGCCACCAGTCCTGTGAATCAGTCATCAAGGCGACGATGTCTTTCTTGACGGCGCCCAGGTCGAGACTCTTGAACTCCTTGGCATAGTCGAATCCTTCGCCCATCGGGTCGGCCAACGGGGAATTCTGTTGCAGGATCTTCAGGTTCAGCTGGTTCGGCCACCAATGCTGGTTCGCCGTGGATCCGGTTGCCTTGTACTGGTTAGGCCCGTGCATGACCGGGCACCTGGCCTGGCCGTCATTTACTTCTTTGAGAACTGCGTCACTCATGAATTTCTCCGATTTTGGCGTGAATTTTCAGTGTGTTTCGTGGGCATGCATGCTGGATGTCCCAAACGGTATTTGGTTTTTCGACCAATGGCATGACAAGATGCCGGCCAGGTCAATCGTCACATCGCGGTCAGCCGGGCTGAACATTGTCTGTACCCTTGCAAATTTGCACCGTATGCGTTGGCAGTTTGAGTAGACAATGTGATCACTCCTGATAGTGCCTCGCACCTCGCCGTCGGCGACCGCAACTGACGCATTCTGGACATATGCTGCTCCCTGTCTTTGACACAGGTCATATACCGCACGCGTCCAATTGGTTAAAGTTGTATTTTCTTATCGCCGTGATAAGATAATCTGATGAAACGCTTGACGCTGAAGCAATTCCGGTATTTTGAGGCATTGGCCCGTCATGGCCACTTCAGACACGCCGCAGAATCCTGCTCGATTTCTCAACCCGCCCTGTCGATGCAGATCAAGGAACTCGAGGACTCGCTGGGCGCAGCCCTGTTCGAAAGAAGCGCCCGACAGGTCCGTATTACCGGCTTCGGAGAGCAATTCGCCCTGCGGGTGCGGGAGATACTGCGCTCGGTCGATGAGCTGGAAGATCTGGCACGGGCCACGCGAGACCGATTGGCTGGCCGGATACGCATTGGCGTGATCCCGACGATTGCGCCATACCTGCTGCCCGCGATCATAGGCAATCTCACCCGCGAGTTTCCCGGCATCGACATTCATGTGCGCGAGACGCTGACGCAGAAACTGATAGACGAACTGGCGGAGGGCCGGCTTGACACAGCTATTGTCGCTTTACCGGTGTCAGAACCGTCTCTCACCGAAATTGCACTGTTTGAGGAAGATTTCGTGCTGGTGCGGCCGGGCAAGGATGAAGGAAAGCCGGTTCCGAATGCCGAGGCTCTGAGCGAAATGAAACTGCTTCTGCTGGAAGAAGGCCACTGTTTTCGGGATCAGGCCCTGTCGTTCTGCAACATTCAGCCAGAACAACCAAGGGATGGCCTCGATGCCAGTACCCTGTCCACGCTTGTCCAGATGGTCAGCGCCGGTATCGGCGTCACTGTAATCCCGGAAATGGCCGTCGCGGTGGAGACCCGCTCAACGCCGGTGTCTGTCGCTCGCTTCAGGGAACCACAACCTTCGCGCACGATAGGCATGGTCTGGCGCAAGACAAGTCCCCTGGCCAGACACCTGCTGCAAATTGCTGATGTGGTTCGTTACTCTGCCGAAACAGCGCGCAAAAAACACGCTTAACGGAAATCAGCGGCGATTTCCGCCCGGACGGCGATTCTGGTTCTGGCCCGGAGGCGGCGGGCTGCCGGACTTGGTATCCTTGTGGCGGAACGTAATGCGGCCCTTGTCGAGATCATAGGGGGTCATCTCAACCGTCACCCGGTCACCCGCAATTGTGCGAATCCGGAACTTCTTCATCTTCCCGGCGGTGTAGGCAATGATCTCGTGATCATTTTCGAGTCTAACCCGAAAGCGCGAGTCTGGCAGGACCTCGGTAACGATACCTTCAAACTCGAGCACTTCTTCTTTCGACATAAAAACTTCTTCCCTCGCGGTGTCTGGAGACGGATGCATACCCGTTTGCGCGTCCGCAATCAATTACTCAAAAAAACAAAAGCCGGACACAGCCCGCATGATGGCGCGCTTTGTCTTCGGCTGCAACCAGATCAGGACAACACCTGACTGTACCAGCCAATCCATCAACCTGAACAATTCTGCACTGTCGCGGCAAGCCCACTGATCCGCCTGGCGCCTAGATCAGGATGATTTTTGGTTGCATCAACCAAAAATCGTAAACCTGATCTATTCCAGAGTGTTAGAGCAACTTTATGGGTTCAATTGAACCCATGTTGCTCTAATGGCTCCGGTGTCGGTCAGTCGCAAAACCCGTGCAGATCAGCCCATCTGGATGTCGGTTGCCTGCTGGCCTCTGCCGCGCGGATCGTCTTCCACAACGAAGCTGACCTTGTCGCCGTCGGCAAGTCCCTCGAGGCCTGAGCGCTGGATGGCTGTGATATGCACAAACACATCCTTTGAACCATCTTCAGGTGCAATAAAACCGAACCCCTTCTGGGCGTTGAAAAATTTGACGGTGCCACTGACACGCATGGGGATATTCCTTTCCCGCTATCAATCAGGAATGACCAGTCCGGCTCAAAATCCAGTGCC
>CAYRLR010000182.1:0-803 GCA_964424975.1 uncultured Anderseniella sp. | reverse complement strand
CGCAATTCTAATCCGATCGTCGCTGGACACATCCATTCCATACTCAATGTGCCGGTAATCGCGATTATAGGGCAGAATTTGCGCTAGGGCAATTCAAACACACCCCACCGGATATCAAGGCATGCCGGCGCATGCACCAAGTTGTAAGTGACACCAGTCGGCCTGTAAGCCGGGTTTTGTCCATGGCGCGTGCTGCGACACTGGATGACCATTCATCTGGGATGTACGTTACCGCACACCTCTTGCAACCAACCCGGGCAGCGTTCCGGAGAACACGAACCGGCGTGCCTTTGCAAGGCCCGCCTGCCGCCCCTATTTGGTCTTGCTCCCGGTGGGGTTTGCCGTGCCGCTTCCGTTACCGGACGCGCGGTGCGCTCTTACCGCACCCTTTCACCCTTACCTTTGCCCGTTTCCGGGCATGAGGCGGTTTGCTTTCTGTGGCACTTTCCCTGGAGTCGCCTCCGCCGGACGTTATCCGGCACCGTGTCTCCGTGGAGCCCGGACTTTCCTCACAATGCCCCCCGATCCAGGAAGGATCCGTGGCATTGCGCGATCATCCAGCCGACTGATGTCAGGATTGCTCTAGCATGATCGCTGAGCGAATGCACCCGGTTCCAACGTCTCGTGGCATGGCCGCACGAATGCGCTCAAGCCGATTGGGCAGCCAGCACATCGCACAGTGTTGCAACAGTCGAAACATCAGCCCGTCCGTCGCACAGCTCGGGCCGGAAATGCAGTTGAAATGCCCGCACCACGGCTGCTGTGACTGCATCATAGCTTCCGGTGACCGCAATGCCGTACCC
>CAYRLR010000181.1:0-5651 GCA_964424975.1 uncultured Anderseniella sp. | reverse complement strand
GAAATAAGTGGTGGCTATGGCCAGTACGACCCCGGCATGGAGTTGATCAGGGTTTCGCTCAACGCCAAGATGGACCCGCGATCCATCATCCGTCACGAAACCATCCATGTCCTGCGCCAGCACGGCATAATCTCCCGGCCTGAATGGATCGTGTTGTCGCGCATGGCGCAAGGCGTGTGGATGGACAAGTATGCGATCGAGGACCGCTATCGCAAGGCATACTCACAGTCCATTGATATCACCCGTGAGCAGATGGACGAGTTGCTGCTGGAAGAGGCCGTCGCCGAGGCCTTTGCCGATTACTGGCTGACCAGGGACGCTCCGACCAACCGGATAGGCCACATCTTCAGGAGGCTGCTTGAAATACTCGAACAGACAGCCAATTATCTTCATGGGCAGGGGTTCACCTCAAGCCGGCAGATACTTGAACGCATCGAGCAGGGCGGCATGGCGACGCGGGAATCCGATCCGCGCGGCAGGGGATACAGGCTGGCGGCAAAACAGCAACAGGCATCGAGGCAGGGTGGCGCGCCTGACACGAGCAACCACGCCATACTGGCCGCAAAGGAACGTCTCACCAGCAGAGATACGCTGGAAGCCAGTGCCAGGCGGTACATGGCCCGCATATCCGGTCGGGTTGGTGATGCTACACGACTGGCCCGCCGCAAGTTTCAGGACCGGTTCATCGAGGTGCAGCGGATGCAGCAATCGCTGGCCGGACCCGAAGGCGTGGACGAGTTTCAGGATGTGTACCTGGCGGAATCCCTCTACCCCGGCAAGACGGGCCACCGCAACGAGGCGCTGAACGACGATTTCATTGAACCGCTGGTCAGGAAGATCGTGTCGCACAACCTCGACCTTGAGTCGGTCGACGAGTTCCTGTATGCGCGTCATGCGCCGGAACGAAACCGCGTCATCGCCGAACGCAATCCGAACCTGCCGGAAGCCGGTTCCGGCATCACTGACAAAGAGGCCGATGAGATCATTGAAGAGTACAAGGCCAAGGGGAAACTCGACGCACTGGAGGACATCGCAAAGGATGTCGACGAGATACTGGCCAATACACGCCGCGATCTGCTGCGTGACGGGCTGATCTCGCAGGAAATGCACGACGCCTGGCGCGTCATGTACCAGCATTACGTGCCTCTGCGGGGATGGGAGGCCGATGAACACAAGCTGAAGACGGCAGACAGGCCCCAGATCGGGCGCAAGTTCGATATCCGGGGCAAAGAGGCCCAGCACGCCTACGGACGCACCACGCAGGCCGACAGCCCGCTCTCCTACGTTCTGATGCAGGCCCAGCAGGCCATCATTCGCGGCGAGAAGAACCGGGTGCTGAAGACGTTTCTCCGCCTGGTGCAGCGGTTTGAGGACCCGACCCTATGGGAAATCAACCGCAGGACGGCCCAGAAGTACAAGGTCGACAATCCCGCAGCCCGGTTTGATCCGGACGCCCCGCCATGGCTGGTCCGTGAGCGCTGGGTGGTCGAACGCGAGGCCGACGATGTCGTGTCCGTCAAGATTGGCGGCGAGCCCACCTACATCAAGGTGCATGATCCACTGATAGCCAAGGCGATGAAGGGGCTGGACGAGGTGGCGCTGACTTCCGTTATCAAGCTGCTGCACGGCGTCAATCGCTATCTCTCCTACATGAACACTGCGCTCAATCCGCCGTTCACGATCTCCAACTTCCTCCGGGACTTCCAGACGGCCCAGATCAATCTGAGCCAGACCGAGATCAAGGGCATCCACAAGAACGTGACCCGTGACATCATCAAGGCCGGTCGGGGTGTATGGGGCGGTCTCAACAACAGGAAGAACACCGACTGGGAGAAATACTATCACGAGTTCAAGGCGGCCGGCGGCAAGATTGGCTGGCTGAGCCTGTACGATGTCGATCAGCACAAGCGTGAATTGGGCAGCGCCATCAAGCGCCTCAACGGCGGCAAGACCGAGGCGGTCCTGGAAGTGGGCCGCGTGATCAAGAAATCGATTGAGAATGCCAACATGACGGTCGAGAACGCGGTACGCCTCTCCACCTATGTGAATGCCCGCAAGGCAGGCGTGAGCAGGGCAAAGGCGGCCAGCCTGGCGCGCGAACTGACGGTGAACTTCAATCGCCGCGGGGAATGGGGCGCCACAGCCAATGCGCTGTATCTGTTCTACAACGCCGGCATTCAGGGCTCGGTGCGCATGCTGCAGGCCATGAAGCACCCCAAGGTGCAGAAGATCGTTCTTGCCATTGCGGCGTCCAGCTTCATGCTCGACCTCTACAATCGCATGGTTGGCGGCGATGACGACGACGATGCCAACAACTATGACAAGATCCCGTTCTGGATCAAGGAGCGCAATCTCATCTTCATGTACCCGGACGGGTCAGGCAATTACTCGATGATACCGTTGCCGTGGGGTTACAATCTGTTCCATGTCATCGGGCAGCAGACTGCCGCCGCGACGTTTGGGCCAGAAGACCCCGTGCAGTCGGCGCTGAATGTCGGCAAGACCGTTATCAACGCCTTCAACCCGCTTGGCGGTTCCGACGACCCGACCCGGATGGTGATGCCGACGATACTTGACCCGGTTGTGGACATCTATGCAAACCGCGATTGGCTCGGTCGCCCGATCATGCCTGAAAACAGATATGGTCAGGAGAAGCCGGACTCGCAACGCTACTGGAACAGCGTGAGCGTGATGTCGAAGAGAACTGCTGCGTTTGTGAACGAAGTTACCGGCGGCAACGAGGTTCGTCCGGGCTGGGTGGATATCAGCCCTGAAACCATGGATTACTGGATAGACACCGTGTTCGGTGGTGCCGGCGCTTTCGTAGCCAGATCCAGCAATGCGTTGACCAAATGGTGGATGGGTCAACCCATGGAGACGTTTGAAGTCCCGTTTGCCCGCAAGGTGTTTGGCGGCAAATCGGAACGCCAAGACCAGCAGTTGTACTATGAGTTGAGCAATGAGGTCGAACTGGTCAAGCGCGAGCATGATCTGTTTCGGCAGCAAGGCGACACCGCAGAAGTTCGGCGGATCAGGAAGACGCCTGAATACCGCATGATACCGGCGGTGAAGAAGGCATCGAACCAGTTGCGCCAGTTGCGCAAACAGAAGCGCAAGGTTGAGGCCTCAAGCCTGAACGATGAAGTGAAGAAACGCAGGATGGAATTGATCGCCGAGCGTATGGACAAGGTGATGACGCAGGTCCGCCGCCGTTACAACAGTCTGATCAATCCGGACTAGATTTTGAAAGCCAGAAGAGGCATGGTTGGCCTCATGCGTATCAAGATATTTGATTGGCTGAAGATTCTGGTCGTTGTCGGGAGCGTCGTGTTCCTGATCGCCCTGGGCGTAACCGGCACCGATCTCGGGGTCGCCCCGCAGATGATCGAGGCCGGTTACGAGGACTGATGACAGTCCTCGGGTGTCACTTAGACTGCCTGCTTGCTATCACGGCGAGCGATGTGGCGATGTCTTCAATTGCAGTAACGAAGCGGTCAATAAACTCCTCCATCCCAATGTCAGACTGCTCCATGTCCAGGGTTTCTTTCGCTTCGCGTCGGCGCTGCCGTTCTGCCTTGCGCGCTTCGTATTGTTCTTTGGGCGTCATCGGTCGGGCCTCACTGTTAACTGTTGACGATTGAGTCAATTTCCTTTACATACCTTGTTACAAGTTGGATTACAAGTATGAAGTTGGATTTTTCGTTTCAGAATGACAAAAAAGTTTGAACCACACCCCGATTATCCGAACGGAACCGAGGAATACCCGGTTCGCAAAGTCTTTGGATATGCCCGCGTCAGCACCGAAGACCAGGACATGGGTTTGCAGGTCGATGCGCTCCAGAAATATGGCTGCGACAAGATATTCAAAGAGAAGGTTTCAGCCGTCGCCAAGAACCGGCACCAGTTCAATCTGATGTTGCGGGCGTTGCGTGATGGCGATGTGATTGTGGTCTGGAAGCTAGACCGGCTCGGTCGCAAGCTGCTGGACATTGCCGAGTTGGCCGAGCGCATGAACAAGAAGGGCGTCCAGTTGATCAGTCTGACGCAGAAGATCGACACGACAAGCCCGATGGGCAAGGCATTCTTCCACCTGATGGCCATCTTTGCGGAAATGGAGCGTGACCTGATTTCAGAGCGCACCAAGGCTGGCATGGACAGGTTGCGCGCCCAGGGCGTCAAGTTTGGCAACCCGACGACCATAGTCGGCGAAAAGAAACTGGCGATGCTCGATGACATTTGGGACCTGAAACTGACCATCAAGCAGATCGCCAAAAAGCACGGATACAAGTCCATCGCGACCATTGCCAACTATTTCCCAGGCGAGCGCAGGGCCGCGCACACAGCGTTTTCATATGGCGAGGAATTCCACCGCAAGGCATGGGATGAACGCCGTGAGGCCATCAAACAGGAGCAAGGTATTGACTGAGCAAGTCACGCGCCCGGCACTCCGGTGGCACGGCGGCAAATGGATGTTAGCGCCGTGGATAATCAATCACATGCCTGAGCATCGGGTGTATGTAGAGCCATTTGGCGGCGCTGCATCTGTCTTGCTTCGGAAGCGCCGCAGTTATGCTGAAGTCTACAACGATCTTGACGATGATGTGACCAATCTTTTCACTGTGCTTAGATCGTCGCGGTCAACAGATCTGGTAAATCTGCTTGAAATTACCCCATTCTCGAAGTCCGAATTTTATGCGGCCTACGAGCCTGCTGAAGATCCTGTCGAACGCGCCAGGCGGCTGATAGTTCGGAGTTTCATGGGGTTCGGTTCTAATGGCCATGCCCGCAAAACAGGCTTTCGCAGCAATAGCAACCGTTCTGGCACGACACCGGCACGTGATTGGCGAAACTATCCCAATCAACTACCTGCTCTCATAGAGCGATTGCAGGGCGTTGTGGTGTTGAACGACGATGCCTGGAAAGTGATGCTGGCGCATGATGCAGACACCACGCTGCATTATGTTGATCCGCCATATGTTCCGGAGACGCGAGATCGCGGCCGGGACTACAGACATGAATTAACGTTGATCCAACATCAAGAACTCCTGAGCAACCTTACGACGCTTAAAGGCAAGGTTATTCTGTCTGGCTATCCTGCCAGCATGTACGATGACACCCTGTCAGGGTGGCGACGTGTTGAGCGAAAAGCGTTGGCAGATGGTGCCAGGGAACGAACAGAAGTTTTGTGGATGAATTTTGAAGACCAGAATGATCTGTTTTCAAAAGTCGGATGATATAATAAGGAGCGCATGAAATGGGATTGTTTGACAGTGTTTATGTGGACTGCCCACACTGCGGCAAGAAGATTGAGCATCAAAGCAAGGCCGACATTGATCCCTGTATGAACAGCTTCACGATTTCCGATGCTCCTGCGCACATCTTGCGGGACGTGCTGAATGATCCGCATTATTGTCGCGGGTGCGGTAAATGGCATGTGTTGTTTGACCCAGATTTTCCGCCAAACTATCAACCGCCTAGACCGTCTCCATCTGTGCGCAAGGTTCGTGATCCAAAGGAAAATGAATTTTATGCTCACAGCACTCAGAATTGGTTGAGGTGGTGGGACGTTGAATTTTCGGAAACTGATATTTCCAAATAGGGAGGAGCAAGGCATTGAGTGATCCAGACTGGGAAACGTTCGGTAAGGCGGT
>CAYRLR010000180.1:0-5668 GCA_964424975.1 uncultured Anderseniella sp. | reverse complement strand
TTGAATAACGTTTCACCCCAGTAAGGTTCAACGACATATAATACCGTAAATACGATCAACGAACACAAAGATATGAGAAAGTTTCTGTTTTGCTTTGCAAATTCAATAGAAGAAAAAACACGATACAAAATAAACAGGGTAACTAATATAGACCCATAAATTAATATGATATTTACATAATCTGATATTTGCATAAACTTATTCTTTGCGAACGCTACATTTTGTCTGCCGTGCGTCACGCATGGCTTTGGCCCAGGCTGCTTTGTGCACAAGGAACAGGCGGGGGCCTGAACGTGCACTGCCTACCAACTCCGGACAACCGCAATATTGGGAGTGCCGTATTGCTTGGTGTTGAACCTGATACGGCCTTGCGGCAGCCGCATCAATCATTAATCCTTGAGGAAAAAATATTTCGCCGTGGCCGGAAGCCGATGCCATCGGGTCAGCGCTCTGATCGGGCAAGCCCGCGAACACAAGTTATCTGATCTGGATCGATCGGATATAGTTGACCAGGGCCTCTATCTTTTGCCGTGCAGCAGCATTGTCTGCAACGGCTGCCTCACCCGGCGAATCCGTGTGTTTCACCAGGCCAAACTGCTTGCCCCAGATCGGCATTTCGCCGGTTCCGTGTCGTGCCATCTTCCTGCGTCCGTCAATCACCTCGATCAGGAACCGCTCTGGGAAATAAACGTCGCTGTAGCGGTTCGCAAGATTGTTGAGCGGCGGCACGTCTCCTTGCAGCGATGCGGCCAGCGGCCCCCTGCCATCGCCGGATACGCCGTGACACGGCGCGCAAGTTGACCGGTAGAGACTTGCTGCGTCGAAACTCTGCTTGCCCCGGGCATTCGCAGCGGTGCTGTTGGCGGCAAACCATGCGTCGAAGTCCTGCTTGCTTTCGGCTCTTGCTCCGGTGCCAGAGGTCGCAAGCCAGATGATTGCAGCTGCCAGAACCAGTGATGTGACCTTGCTACCCATGACCTAACCGTCCTTGAAGCTGAGAATGTACGCTATGACGTTGTCCAGGTCTTGCTGTTCGATCATCAGGCCCGGCATTTTTGGATGAGACGAGAGCATCCAGTAGGACAGTGATGTCCGCGATATCCCCGTAGTGTTTGCAATGACATGAAAGGTCGGGGCACCGGACGCGGTAGTCATCGGATTTCGCGACGTGATGTCGTGGCAGCTGGCGCACTTTTGTGCTGCGAATTTCAAGCCCTCGTCCATATTGCCCAACTGCGCCGCGTGCGCTGTTGATGTGACAGACAACAGGCCATGCATCAGCACCGCACCCGCCAGTCCCGCCTTCCATGGATTTCCTGTAAACGCTGAATTCAAACCATATCCTCCAGTTCAAATCTTATGCGCGGGGCCACAGCGAGCCCCAACGCTACGCAAACATAGCGCTATTGCGGTTGAGGTCTTTGACCGACGTCAAGTTGCAGGCCGAAAGGCCGTTGCCTCCAGTGGCTGCGGTGCTGCAGGATCGCGGGCTGACCGGTATCTGCCGCCTGTCGACCAGGCACTTGCAACATCGCAGGTCTGCTGACACATATAGTCGGACAGAGCAGCCGGGCAGTTGACCGGCTTGCGTTCATAGCGGTGCCGGAAGCTGCAACAGCGGACAGACTGAAACATACATGCCAAAAATTCCACTCATCAGCACGATAACTCCGGTCCGCAATGGCGAACTGTTCATTGCCGATGCCGTACGATCGATACAGTCGCAGGCGATTGAGGTCGCCGAAATACATATTATTGACGACGGCTCGACAGACGGCACGCGGGCCATTGTGAACAGACTTGCCGCAGACGACAGCCGCATCCGGATTCACGATGGGCCAGGCCGCGGTCCCGGCCCAGCAAGAAATGTCGGCCTGAACGCCGCCACGGGCGATTGCATCGCCTTTCTCGACTGCGATGACATGTGGCCTCCCGACAAGCTGGAGGTGCAGTTGTCCAGGCTGCAGGCACAACCCGAAGTCGGCATGGTGTCGGGATTTGTGAAATACTTCAACAAGCAGGACGACGCTGAACTGGCCCCTGCCGCAGATTCACGAACTGAAGAGATATTTCACGTCCACCTTGGCGCTTGTCTTTACTGGCGCACTGTCTTCGACAAGGTCGGCATTTTTGATGAGAATTTCCTGTACTCTGAAGACGTCGACCTGATGCTGCGGATCAGGGAAGCCGGAATCCCCTTCGCTATCATGGACGAAATAACCCTGTTCTATCGCCGTCACGACAACTCCATGACATCCCGGCTGACCCACGAGGAAAAACGTGACTTCCACAGGTCACTGACCAATTCATTGATACGGCGCAAGAAAGCGGGAAACCTTACCCCTTTCAAACCGTTCCGCGACTATGTCGGATACTAGAGCATCATCCGATCAGATGGAATCATCTGATCGGATAAAGATGCTCGATTCCAAAGTGTTAGAGCAATTTTATCCATCCGTATGGATGGATATTGCTCTAGAGCATGTTGCCCTAACCGGCATGCAGCGTGAACAGGGCAAAGCTGGCAAACAAGGCAGCAACAAGCGCGATCAGCAGCGCATCAACCGGTGTGGCTCCATCGTCGAACGCCTGCTCTCCATCAATCCTGTGGCGCAGTTTCCTCATTCTCAGATAGGCGATGAGAATGACGACACCACCCGATACCATCAGAGCGATCTCCGACCAGGGTGAAACATCCGCGTTGCCGAGCCTGGCTGCCGCGATCCCGAAACCGACGATTGCCACGGCAGTACGGACCCACGCCAGAAACGTGCGTTCATTGGCTGCATGCTCAGTGTAGTTCCTTATCATCTTACAGTGATCGCTTTCATGTCGCTTTATCGCGGGGTTCTTTCCTCGAGCAATTCAATCTGGATCTGCTGCATCTCGGCCAGCCGCTCCCACTGCTTGGCCAGCTGGTGGTCCATCTTTTCGTGCAACTGCCGGATTTCAAGCTCCGCCTTCAGATTGATCTTGTAGTCGTTTTCCGCCCGCAACCGGTCCTTCATCTCCTGCCGCCGCTGGCTCATCATGATCACCGGAGCTTGCAGGGCGGCGATGCAGGACAATACGAGGTTCAACAGGATATACGGAAAAGGATCAAATGTCTGGAACAGCCAGGCGGTTGTATTCAACAACATCCAGCACACCAGCACGGCACAGAACCCGAGAATGAACGTCCATGAGCCGCCAAACGACGCTACACGGTCTGCCATCCGGTCGCCAAAGGTCTGGTGCTCGACGATGGTCTCCTCGGGTGATTGGGAAATCGTTTCCCCCAGTTCGAGACTGGCAATTACCTCGCGCTCCAGCGCGCCGATTTCACCGCGCTCATCTTCCAGCAACCGTTCAACATAGAGCCGCCGGTACCGCGACAGGTCCTCCCGGCAGATGAAGCATCCTTCGCTCCATCGTGGTGCATCTGCAGCTATCAGCGCAGATATGCTGGGGCGCACGGATGCCCAGGACCTGAGTTCGTTGTTTGCAAACTTGCGTCCGCAAACCAAACATGTGGAACCTTTATGTGCAGGCTGTCTGGGCATTTACCCCACACTCACATTGAAAAGACCACCAATCAGATAGGTTGCGCCACCGGCCAATGCGCCGATAAATACCATTCGGGCTCCACCAGCGATGGCGTTCCTGCCCGAAAACAGACTGAGCGCTGCGCCCACTCCAAACAGGGCAATACCCGCCAGACCTGCTGCCATGGGCACCGCGCTGACCGTATATCCTGCAAGAAAAGGCAGCAGCGGCAGGATTGCACCGCCTGCAAATGCCAGGAATGACCAACCAGCCGCTGCCCAGGGTGAGCCCAGATCATCCGGGTTGAGGCCCAGTTCCTCCCGCGCCAGTGTATCCAGTGCCACATCCGGGTCCGCCATCAGCCGCCTGGACAAATTGCGGGCATCTTCCATCGGAACACCGCGCGCATTGTAGATGAGCGCCAGTTCCTCGGCTTCCTCTTCCGGATACCGTTCCAGTTCTTCACGCTCCTGGGCGATCTGGTACTCGAACATCTCGCGCTGTGTTCGCATTGAAACGTACTCGCCGGCTGCCATCGAAAAGGCACCGGCAAGCAGACCGGCAATTCCCGTCAGGACGATACCGCTCGGCTCAACCGCGGCGCCGGCCACCCCCATGACCAGGCTGGTATTTGAGACCAGTCCGTCATTGACCCCGAAAACAGCGGCCCGCAGCGCGCCGCCGCCTGCCCCGCGATGGCGGGCTCCAATACTATCGGCGGAAGTCGGCATGGCGTGACCGGCCGCGATTGCACTGCCGGAATAAACCGAAATACCGCGCACTTTGCTTGCGGCCAGAACCGGACGCATTGCCCTGGGGCCAATCAGGTCGACAAGCTGCTTGACGACGCGGGCGCGAAACGACGGCGCAAAAGCCGGTGCACCGCCGATATCAGCCGCCAGTATAGCCGCCTGCGATTCTGCTGCAGCAGCCATCTGCGTGAACAGCACGGACTTGGCCGGGTCGCGTTCCTTGGCCGCAACAGCAGATGAAAGGTACGCAGCTGTCTTTTCCGACCGCCACCTCTCCTCGCTCAATTGTGCTTTCATTCGGGCGGCACTTCCATTCAGCTGTCTGCGGAAAAACGCAGCCTCGCATCTCTGATACCAGGCACAGTAAGTCTGCACATGATGTTTAAACAACAGTTCTGCAGGTAACAAGCCAGTACCGGGCAGGATGAAACGGACGGGCGCAACTGGCTGCTTGCCGGAACCGATCCTCACGAGCGGGTTGATTGACACAAGTCAAAGTCCCGGTCGCGGATGTTTCGTATAGGCAGTGTCGATCCTTGATCATCGAGGTGTCGGGGAACTATCCGGCGCTTGAAGGTCCTTCAGCAATTATCTGCACGAACAGGAGTTCTGACAATGTCTATCCACATTGGCGACACCGCGCCGAATTTCACCATCGACACGACCAAGGGTGAAATCGACTTTCACAAATGGGCTGCCGGTTCCTGGGTGTTTTTCTTCAGCCATCCAGCAGACTTCACCCCCGTTTGCACAACCGAGATGGGCCGAACAGCAAACCTGGCCAAGGAGTTTGCCGCCCGCAATGTCAAGCCGCTGGGACTGTCCACCGATACGGTCGCCGAGCACCTGACCTGGATTGCCGATGTCAATGACACCCAGAATGCCGATCTTCAATTCCCGATCGTAGCGGATGCCGACTGCAAGGTGGCCAAGCTTTATGACATGATTCATCCTGATGAGAGCGACACCGCAGCAGTACGATCGGTCTACATAATTGACCCGAAAGGGAAAATTCGCCTGACCATGACCTACCCGATGAGCGTCGGGCGTAATTTTGACGAGATCCTTCGCGTGATCGACGCGCTGCAGCTTGGCGACAGGAGCCGCGTTGCAACACCGGCAGACTGGCGTCCCGGCGACAAGGTGATCATCCCGCCCTCGATCAGCAATGAAGAGGCCACAAAGATATTTCCGCAGGGCTGGGATGAAATTCGTCCCTATCTGCGTCTCACGGATGTAGCCTGACCAAATTGCGCCGATGGCGATTGATGGCCGGTTGCCGATCCATCGATTACCCCCAAGAACCAACCCAGGTTGACTGCGATCAAGGCCGCGCACATCGCAAGACCTTACGTGTCAGCAGGAAATCGCCTGAAAAAAGGAACCATAAA
>CAYRLR010000179.1:0-5673 GCA_964424975.1 uncultured Anderseniella sp. | reverse complement strand
CGAGGTCATAGCGCCGCTTTTGGTCCCCGGCATCATCGTGATGGTGCTGGCGTCCATTCCGGTAAGCTGGTTCCTGGCTCGCAAGATAAAATGATCTGCGGTCCGCCTGGACATTCAGTCCAGACAGGTGATGGCCTGAGTTTGCTCTGAAACCGGCTGCGCCGCGCCGGAACGCCTGTATCCGCTTGCCCCTTTGATGAAAGCTGCTGAAACACGCGGGATTTAGAGGTCACAGTGCCATGGTCGGGCGATTCGATCGCAAGCGTTTTTTACGGGTCAACCGGACGCGATATACTGCTTCAGCGATTCTGCTTCGACCCGGATTTCATCCATCTTGGCCTTTACAATGTCGCCTATGGACACCAGGCCGGTCAGTTTGCCGTCGATGGCAACCGGCAAGTGGCGGATGCGTCTGCCGGTCATGAACTCCATACAAGTGTCCACTGTGTCGTTTGGAGAACAGGTCAGCACGTCCTTTGTCATGATTTTATGAACCTTGACGGACAGGAATTTGGGTCCGAAATCCGTCAGTTGCCGAACGATATCGCGTTCGGAGACGATGCCGTCAATTGATGATCCGTCAGTACTCACCACAACGGCACCAATCCGTTTTTCGCGCAACAAAGTTGCCAGATCACGCACACTTGCATCCGGTGAAACGGTTGTTACGGCGGTTCCCTTGGCGTTGAGTATGGCTTGAACCTGCATGTTTCATTTCCTCCCGTTTGGTTCTTTTTTGGTATTGACCTTGGTTGGGGACCCAATTGTGCGCTGAATTTGCGCCGCCAACAAGGCCATTGGCCTTTTCGCATATGAGAGTTGCAATCACGATAGCTTGCGCCACTGGGATTTGTGCAGCAGTGTGCGCTCCATGACGACAACTGTTTCTGATGATGTTTCGCGTGTTGATGACAGGGCTGCCCGGCGCAATGCGCTGGTGCTGGCACTTGCCCAGGCGTTTTATGGCATGGCTGCCATAAATATAGCGATTACAGCAGGCCTCGTTGGGACACAGTTGGCCCCCTCGTTGAGCCTGGCAACCCTGCCGGTTTCCACCTTTGTGATCGGAACGGCACTGTCCACTGTGCCTGCTTCCTTGTTCATGCGTCGCGTAGGGCGCAAGGTGGGATTTCTGACCGGGGCCATGTTTGGTTTTGTTGGCGCACTCGTCTGCGTCTATGCGATATTCGCGCGGCAGTTCTGGCTGTTCGCGTTCGGCACGTTTTTGCAGGGCGGCTATCAGGCTTTCGCCGGCTACTATCGGTTTGCCGCTGCCGATACTGCCTCGGCATTGTTCAAGCCGAAGGCAATTTCCTGGGTTATGCTTGGGGGCATAGCTGCGGCGGTCTTCGGGCCGATGATTGTGATTGTCAGCAGGTCCTATTTCGAACCCGTCATGTTCGCCGGCAACTTCGCCGCCGTCGCAGGGTTGTCGATTGTTGCCATGGCCATCATCAGTTTTGTCAACATTCCGCATAAAAGCGAGGACTTGAGCCAGACCGATGCGCGGCCATTGGCCGAGATTATGCGACAGCCCCGGCTTATCGTGGCCATCATGTCCGGCATGATGGCGTACGGGATGATGAACCTGGTGATGACGGCTACACCGATTGCGATGGTTGCATGTGGTTTCACGGTCGACCAGAGCGCGTGGGTCATCCAGTGGCATGCGCTTGCTATGTTCGTTCCAAGCTTTTTCACCGGTAGTCTCATTACACGGTTTGGCGTTGAACGGGTGCTGGCAGCCGGCATGGTCTTGTTGAGCATGGCGGGCATCGCCGGGTTGACCGGTATCAGCTTTGCCAACTTTGCTGTCGGCCTGGTTCTGCTCGGCATCGGCTGGAACTTTGGCTATGTCGGTGGAACCGCCATGGTGACTGAATGTTATCGTGCAAGTGAGAAAAGCAAGGTGCAGGCGGTCAACGATTTTTGTGTCTTTGCAACCGTGGCAACGGCGTCACTGACGTCGGGCAAGTTGCTGGATGCGATCGGCTGGAATGCAGTCAATATGGCACTCTTTCCAATGATCGGATTATGCCTGCTCGCACTGGCGTGGCTCAGCCTGAATACGCGGCGCACCAAAGCCGGGTAGCCGTACCCTCGATTCCAGCGGCGGGGGTAGTGTGCTGGTGAAGCAGCTCTTTCGGGCATCTCGCGGGTGCGTCCGGCTCGGCAATTGCGGACCTCGAAAACCCGAAACCACCTGCAAAACAAGCCTGATTTGAGATGTGTTTCGGGCGTTTTTGCGACCAACGGCGTGTTGCCGCGGTCCGCAAGCCGACAATGATGCAGTCAATTTTCGATTGGCGACGCCCGAAATGGCGGTTCTGAGCCCAATTTGACATATCCGATAGTAGTGTTGATACAACTGGCCAAAGCGGTTGCCTATTTAACAGAGTTTTAATATGTTCCGCCCCGGTTGATCCGGGCAAAAGGGTATTCGAGGGGATTCTCCATTGAAATGAGCAGGGGCCGTCTCGGAATTGTGCATGCTGACACAACCGGGCGTATACTCTCCAGAGTTTCGGATCTTAGTCACATAAACAGCAAGGATTTCACCCATGAGTTCGACACTCTGGCTTATTATAGGCTGCGGTATCCTGTCTATCGTCTACGCTATCTGGGCTACCAAGTCCGTTATGGCTGCCGACGCAGGCAATGCCCGCATGCAGGAAATTGCCGGCGCCATTCGTGAAGGCGCAACGGCTTATCTCACTCGTCAATACACAACCATCGCAATCGTTGGTGCGGTGGTGTTCGTAATAGCATATCTGCTGCTTGGGGCCACGGCAGCCATTGGCTTCCTGATCGGCTCCGTCTTGTCAGGTGCTGCAGGTTTCATCGGCATGCACGTTTCGGTACGCGCAAACGTCAGGACCGCGCAGGCGGCTTCAAAGAGCCTGGCAGGGGGCCTGGAAATTGCATTCAAGTCCGGTGCAATTACCGGGATGCTCGTAGCCGGTCTCGCCTTGTTGGGTGTTGCTGTCTATTTCTGGGTCCTGACCGGACCCATGGGCTATGCGCCAACTGATCGTGTTGTCATCGATGCCCTGGTTTCTCTTGGCTTCGGTGCTTCTCTGATTTCAATCTTTGCCCGTCTCGGCGGCGGTATCTTCACCAAGGGTGCAGATGTCGGCGGTGACCTGGTTGGCAAGGTGGAAGCAGGCATCCCGGAAGACGATCCACGCAACCCTGCTACGATTGCCGACAATGTCGGCGATAATGTCGGCGACTGTGCCGGCATGGCGGCTGACTTGTTCGAAACCTATGCGGTGACCATTGTGGCCACAATGGTCCTGGCATCGATCTTCTTTACAGGCGATGCAGCGATCAACCTGATGTTGTTCCCGATGTTGATCGGGGCATCATGTGTGGTTACCTCCATCATCGGTACTTTCTTTGTAAAACTGGGCGCCAACAACTCCATCATGGGCGCGCTCTATAAGGGCTTTATTGCCACTTCGGTCCTGTCGGCGATTGCCATGGCGGGCATCGTGTGGGGCTGGTTGGGTGCAGACACCGTCTTTACCACGTCTGGTGGCACGACCTTCACCGGGTCCGACCTGTTCTGGTGCGGTTTTATCGGTCTTGTGATAACCGGCCTGATCATCTGGGTAACCGAATACTACACCGGCACCGAATATCGCCCGGTGCGTTCAATCGCACAGGCGTCTGTATCCGGCCACGGTACCAATGTTATCCAGGGACTGGCAATTTCGCTTGAGGCAACCGCCATTCCGGCGCTGATCATCATTGGCGGCATTATCTCCACCTTTGCGCTGGCCGGCCTGTTCGGCATTGCCATCGCAGTAACTGCCATGCTGGCGGTTGCGGGTGTGGTTGTGGCACTGGATGCTTTCGGACCTGTTACAGACAATGCCGGCGGCATTGCTGAAATGGCTGACCTGCCGGCTGAAGTGCGTCACACGACAGATGCACTCGATGCTGTAGGAAACACCACCAAGGCTGTTACCAAGGGCTATGCCATCGGTTCGGCTGGTCTCGGTGCACTGGTACTGTTTGCCGCTTATACCGAAGACCTCAAGTTCTTCGCAGCAAACGCAACCCCAGGCAGCTTCTTTGAAGGCGTCAATGTCGACTTCTCGCTGTCCAACCCTTACGTGGTTGTCGGCCTATTGTTTGGTGGTCTTCTGCCATACCTGTTTGGCGGTATCGCCATGACGGCCGTTGGCCGCGCTGCAGGTGCTGTGGTTGAAGAGGTTCGCCGGCAGTTCAAGGAAAAGCCTGGCATTATGAAGGGCACTGAAAAGCCTGATTATGGCCGTGCAGTTGATATGCTGACCCGGGCTGCGATCAAGGAAATGATCATTCCTTCGCTGCTGCCTGTTCTGTCACCGATCGTGTGCTTCTATTTCGTGTACGGAATCACCGGCGACAAGAACCAGGGCTTTGCAGCACTGGGTGCCATGTTGCTGGGTGTGATCGTCAACGGCCTGTTCGTTGCGGTTTCCATGACCGCCGGTGGTGGCGCGTGGGACAACGCCAAAAAGTCCTTTGAAGACGGCTTCGTCGACAAGGATGGTGTCAAGCATGAAAAAGGCTCAGAAGCTCACAAGGCTTCTGTAACCGGCGACACGGTGGGCGATCCTTACAAGGATACCGCCGGTCCTGCCGTCAACCCCATGATCAAGATCACCAATATCGTGGCTCTGCTGCTGTTGGCGATCCTGGCTCACTAGAGAATTATCCGATCAGATGGAAACATCTGATCGGATAAGGATGCTCGGCTCTGAACAGCCAATCGGACAAAAGAAAACCCCCGTGCAGTGTGACAACTGCACGGGGGTTCATGATTACTGCGGATGATTTCACGGACGGCGCAAGGCTGATTGTGCAGCCTGTTACTGCCCCATGGCACCACCCTTTGGCGGACCCGATTCGTTTGGCGTGAAATTGCCCAGGTTGCCGAACATCTGTTGCAGAATTGTCAACTCACGACCACGAGATGGAGTCTGGCGCGAGTTCATGTCAACGACGGCTCCATCTTGCAGGGTATACTGCCCGAAACTCTGGACCTGGCCGAACTGGCTGAAGCGGACGGCGAGAATCTGCCTGTCCAGTTCTTCATTCTCCAGAAAGGCGCTCGTTTTGACCCGTGAAGAAATATAATAGAAGCTGTCGCCCTGATGTTGCACCGTGGCCGTCGTAGACGGAGAACCCAAAGCACTGCGGACCTCTTCTTTTGTCATGCCGAGGCGCAGCTTCTCGAGATCCTGCGTGCGTGCCTGGTAGCCGCGGTGTTCAATGTCGCGCGAACAGCCTGTCAATGCGGCTGCTGCCAGCACCATGCCGGAATAAAGCAACGCTGTGCGCAGACCATTTGATGCAGGTAGGATATTAGGCTTGAAGGTTCGCACGTAACGTATCACTTCTGTTGTGGCCATCAAGAAACCGGTTGGCCGATTGCAGCACTATGTGCTGCAGGTTATCCTGGAGCCACGGTATACGTGGCCGTAAATTCCAACTCTGTTTAGCTGGTTCTGCATGATATTGAAAAACATTCTTTCCCGCACGCAAAAACCGACCCCTGTCAGAACCGTCTACGAGGCGATTGTGGCACAGGCACGGCGAGCGGAATTGTATTCCGAACTTGGCGTGGCTGATACGCTTGACGGACGCTTCGACATGATCATTCTGCACAATGATGCGGTG
>CAYRLR010000178.1:0-5677 GCA_964424975.1 uncultured Anderseniella sp. | reverse complement strand
GCCTGCAGGCTCATGCTTTCGGTCTGGCCGGCGCTGTTTTCTGGAAGCTTGACCACCACCTGTTTCGTGTCGCTTTGAACGGCGCCCAGAAACGGCACCACGTCGATATAACTGGTGGCGAAATCTGCGCGCACGGCCTTGCCGGATTCCTGTGCCAGGACACCAGCCGAACTCACGATCAAGGCCAGGCAAAAGCCGACCCACGCCGCAACTGTTATCCGCCAAGATGGCATAGCCGCACTTTCCATAACTTACCAACGGTAAATCCATCTTAAAGCAACACAGGTACAGAGGAACCCATAAAGTTGCTCTAACACTTTAGAAACGATCAGGTTTATGGCCTTTGGCCCAAACAGCAGGAAACCATCCCGGTCCGGCCAGACTATGGCCGAAGACGGGTGCCTGTTGATAACAATCGCGATCGATATCCACCGATTCCGGTTTTGACGACGTGGCCGGTCATCCCGGCGGGTCGGCATCCAGCAGTGCAAACAGCAGGTGATCCTGCCATCTTCCGTTGATTTTCAGGTATTTGCGGGCATAGCCTTCCTGCGAAAAACCGCACCGCAGGAGCAGTCTCTTGGATGCTTCGTTGACCGGCAGACATGCCGCTTCAATACGGTGCAGGCGCAAACTGTCAAAGGCAAATGCTGTAGCCGCATTCACGGCAGCCGACATATAGCCCTGGTTTGCATAGGGCTGACCGACCCAGTATCCCAGCGAACAGGTTTGCGCCACACCACGGCGCACATGCGAAAGCGTCAGGCCGCCGACCAACTGGTCGGAGCGCCGGCAGAATACGAAAAGCGCATAGGCATAGTCGTCTCGCATATCCTTGTTGTACCGGCGTACACGCTGACGATAGGCGGATCTGGTCAGGTCGTCGCGCGGCCAGGTTGGTTCCCATGGCTGCAGAAACGCCCTGCTGGATGACCTGAGTTGCGCCCACTGCACATAGTCGGCTCCCTCGGCGGGGCGCAACACCACCTTGTCGGCCTGAATGACCGGGTCACTGTCCAGATATGCGTAGGTTCTCAGGAATGACATGTTGATTGCAGCATTCGATAGCCGGCCACGCGCCGATGGTTCATGCAAATCTTGCCGCAAGTTCACTGCCTTGTGCAAGCAGAGATGTGTCGCCAACCGCCGCGCGTGACAGGCTGGCTCCGCTGAAAGTCGCGCTCGCCAGGCGTTTCACGTCATCGGTGGTCACCGCATCGACCTTGGCAAGGATGTCAGCCACATCGGGTATCTTGCCATAAGCGAGGAACTGGCGTGCGATCTGGTCGGCGCGCGACGACGGGCTTTCCAGGCTCATCACCAGAGATGCCTTGAGCTGCGCGCGGGCGCGATCCAGTTCGGCCTGTTCTATGTCCTGGGTGCTTGCCAGCAGCACATCGCTTGCCACCTTGCAGAACTCCGCCGCGGTATCCGGCGCCGTGCCCGCATAGATCTGCATCAGGCCGGTATCGGCAAAGGCAGACACGTGTGCGAACGTCGAATAGCATAGCCCGCGGCGCTCGCGGACTTCCTGGAACAGCCGCGATGACATGCCGCCGCCGAGAATACTGGCCAGCAGATGAACACCGTAGACATCATCGTCATGATAACCCGGTGTTGAAAACGCCATCACCTGATGGACCTGGTCAAGCGGCCGTTTGCGCGCTGCATCGCCACCGGCATAGCATGGCGTGGTGCGGTCGATACCGTCGCCGCGTTCAATGCCGGACAGGCGGTCACTGGCAGCTGCAACCAGTGCATCGTGATCAACGCGCCCGGCTGCCGACAGCACCATGCGCGAGGCGGTGTAGTGTTTGGCGCGATAGGCGGCGAGCTTGTCCGCACTGAAGCCCTTTACCGTCTCCGGTGTGCCGAGAATATCGCGCCCAAGCGAATGATCCGGCCATGCCAGCTTCTGTACAAGATCGAAAACCAGGTCATCCGGTGTGTCCTGCGCTGCGGCAATTTCCTGCAGGATAACGCCCTTCTCCAGCGCCAGGTCATCATCGGCAAACACCGGGTTCATGACAATGTCGGAAATCACATCCAGCGCCAGTTCCCAGTCATTGCGCAAGACGCGGGCATAATAGGCAGTGGTTTCCATGGATGTGGAGGCATTCATGTCGCCGCCTGCAGCTTCTATTTCGGCGGCAATCTCGAATGCAGAGCGGTTTTTCGTCGCCTTGAACGCCATATGCTCCAGAAGATGCGCCAGGCCGTTCTCATCGTCCGCCTCGTCGCGCGCACCCGCCCTGGTCCACATGCCCAGCGATACGGTTTCGACATGTTCCATGTTGTGGGAAACAATGGTCAGGCCGTTTTCCAGTGTGGTGGTGCGTGCGCTCATGAGGTTTTACCTACCTGGGTGCGATCCACAATGAACTGCTTCACCGTCGACAGATCGTTGGCCAGCACGTCGAAACGTTCCCGGCGGCTCATCAGATCGCCCATTCGTTGCGGCAGTTCGGGACGGATGCCGCATGCGGCTTCAACAGCATCCGGGAATTTCGCCGGATGGGCCGTTGCAAGGGTGACCATCGGCACATCCTTTCTGGCCAGCGCGCGCGCTACACCGCAGCCCACCGCCGTATGCGGGTCGAGCAATTCTCCGGTCTCTGCCAGCGTCGTGCGAATGATTTCGGCGGTCTGCGCCTCGTCCGTGCGACCGGACGCAAAACCTGCGCAGATGTATTTGAGCATGTCATCACTCAAAGTAAAACTGCCGGATTGCTTCAATCCCGCCATCAGGGTTGATATATGGTTGGCGTCCCTGCCGCAGGCCTCGAACAACAGACGTTCAAAATTGCTGGATACCTGGATGTCCATGGACGGGCTCTGTGTCGCCTCAACGCCCAGCACCTCGTAGCGGCCGGTTGCCATGGTACGGTGCAAAATATCATTGATGTTGGTTGCCACAACCAGCTCGCCTATCGGCAATCCCATGTGACGCGCGACCTGGCCGGCAAAGATGTCACCGAAATTTCCCGTCGGGACGCAGAAATCAAGCTGGCGATCGGGTGCCCCCAGTGCCAGTGCCGCGGTGAAATAATACACTGTCTGCGCCATGATGCGCGCCCAGTTGATCGAATTGACACCGGACAACAAGACGGCATCGCGAAAACCGGCATCTGCAAACATGGCTTTGACATGCGCCTGGCAATCATCAAAATTGCCTTCAAGCGCGATGTTGTGAATGTTCGGCTTGTCCATCGTGGTCATCTGGCGGCGCTGCACATCGCTGACGAGACCGTGCGGATGCAGGATGAAGATGTCTGTGCGCGTTGAGGCTGCGAATGCATCTATGGCGGCACCACCGGTATCTCCGGATGTGGCACCCACGATGGTGGCGCGCCTGTCTGCGCCGCGCAGCGCATGGTCCATCAGACGCGCCAGGAGTTGCATGGCCACGTCCTTGAACGCCAGCGTGGGCCCGTGAAACAGCTCCATCAGCCAGTGATTTGCGTCCAGCTGCTTCAGCGGTACCACCGCCTTGTGGGCAAACGTTGCATATGCCTCGTCAATCATCGCACGTAATTGGGCGTCTTCGATCTCGCCACCCGCAAACGGCTTGATGACCGCGAAGGCAATTTCGGCGTAACTGCTGCCGCGCAGGGCAATCAACTCATCATACGTCAGTTGTGGCCAGGTTTCAGGCACATAAAGCCCGCCATCAGGTGCCAGGCCTGCCAGCAGCACGTCGGTAAAACCAAGGGCAGGCGCTTGCCCGCGTGTCGAAATATATTTCATTTATCGTGTCACTTTTTAGGGTCATCTGCTGCCTGCTCGCGACGACGCTTGCGGATGAACAGCCAGCTCATCACCGCCAGCACCAGAGCCAGTGCATACCATGTCAGAGCGTATTGCAGGTGATTGTTGGGTAATTCAACCTTCAAATCCTCAGGCACCGGCCATTTTCCGGTTCCCGGTTCGCCGCCCGGCTCCAGTTGCACGAACATGGCCGAGGTAATCGGCTCGGGTCCGTCATAGCCATCCAGCAAATTGTCCGGCATCGAGGCAGAGATACCGACCAGATCATACCAGTACCAGATGCCCTGCCCGGTGTCGGCTTCAGGCGAGAACATGTTTCGATCAGACGCCCTGTTGCGGGTAATACCGGTGATGGTGAGTTCACCTTCCGGTTTGCGGGTATCGCCTGCAATCGGTGCCTCCAGCATGCGCTGATCAATGAAACCGCGATCCACCAGCACAATGAAGCCCGACTTGTCGATAAACGGCGTGATCACCTGGAACCCTGGCCATTTTCCGCGTGGGCGATAGACATGGCGCGTGGCATCGTGGCGATATTTGCCGGTCAGGCGAACGCGCAGGAAATCCACGTCATAGCCATGCTCCATGCCGGCTTCGATGTCGTTTATGGCCACCGGTGTACCGGTCAGGGATGAACTGCGTTTTTCAATCAGGTCCAGCTTCCACTGCAGGCGCAGCACCTGCCACGACCCCAGTGCGGCGAGCAGCACAATGCCGGCGACAACGGCGGCAACAATCGGCCAGGTGCGGCGCGCGCCATGTGACGTTGCAGGTGTCACTTGTCTTCCAGCCTGCCTTCGCGCGCACTGGTGAGATATTGCTGGTTGAGAAAAATGCCCTTGACCGGACGCAACAACAACAGCGGCAGGCCAACCGCAAGCGGAAAGGCCACCAGTGCATGCACCCACCACACGGGTTGCCAGTTCAGCTCGACAAACAGCACTCCGCCCATGGCAAGCGTGCCGCACACCAGCATGATGAACCAGGCAGCGCCGTCACCGCTGTCCGAAAAGGAAAAATCAAGCCCGCAGTGATCGCACTTGTCTGGCACCGTCAGATAGCCCTTGAACAGCTTGCCCTGGCCACATCGCGGACACAGCCCCCTGATGCCGTTGCTGATAGGTGATTGTGGCGGGTAATAGGGTTGCTGGGTCATCCAGGTAGCGGCCTCTCTTTGTACTCATGTACCTGATCAGGATGATTTCTGGTTGCAGCAACCATAAGCCGTAAACCTGATAGTTTACAAAATGGTGTGGCAACGCTGCCGGTTCAAGTGAGCTCTGCGTTGCTCGATATGGAAAGACCGCATGCGAGGCCTTCAGACGGCCCCTCATGCGGTCGATTGATCAGACGATCAGGAACAAATATCCTGATCAGTGTGCGCCGGCTATTGTCGCACCCACACTGCCCCACACGTAAATGCAGGCAAACAGGAACAGCCAGACCACGTCCACGAAGTGCCAGTACCAGGCTGCAGCCTCAAACCCGAAATGTCTTTCAGGCGTAAAGCCGCCGCCCACGGCACGGAACAGGCAGACAAGCAGGAAGATGGTACCAACCAGAACATGGAAACCGTGGAAACCGGTCGCCATGAAGAAGGTCGACGTATAGATATTGCCGCCATTGTCAGCCTGGAAGGCAAATGCTGCATGTCCGTATTCGTAAGCCTGGACACAGGTAAACAGGGCACCCAGGGCAACGGTGCAGATCAAGCCCCACTTGAGGCCCTCACGGTCATTGTTGAGAAGTGCATGATGCGCCCAGGTCACCGTTGTACCGGACAAAAGCAGAATCAGCGTGTTGAGCAGCGGCAGATGCCAGGGATCAAACACTTCCATGCCGGCAGGTGGCCACAGGCCCTTTGTCAGTTCCACACGGGTCGCCTGAATTGCGGAATCCGTATACAGCG
>CAYRLR010000177.1:0-5677 GCA_964424975.1 uncultured Anderseniella sp. | reverse complement strand
CGCGATAATCGGTCACGAATTTCTTGTTGGCTTCGTTGTCCAGGTCAGGGCTCCACTGCATGGTGTCATAAGCACCGAGAACTGACTTGATGCCGCCGGCCTGGAACTTCGGCAGCGACAAACCGTCAACCGTGAAGACGTTGAAGAACTGCATCTTGCCGGTAAGGCCAGCCTGGCCGAACTGTTTCAGAAACGCGCCGCCGGCTTTGCCTGGATAGAACACGAAGATGGCTTCGGCACCCGATGCGGACGCTTTTGCAAGTTCGGCAGAAAAATCAAGCTGGGCGTCTTTACCCCACTTGGTGAAATCCTCGCCCTTGATTTCGCCCTTGAACGAGCTTTTCACGCCAGCCACCATGTCTTTGCCGGCTGCATAGTTCGGCGCCATGATATAGAGCGATTTCACACCGCGCTGATTGAGCACTTCACCCAGTGCCTTGGGCACCATGTCGTTCTGCCATGAGGAAGAGAAGAAGTTCTCGTCGCATTCGTTGCCGGCCACATTCGAGGTTCCGGCATTGGCCCCGATCAGGAACTTGCCGGCGCCCAGAATTGATTTCTTCGATGCCAGCAGGACATGAGACCAGATAATGCCGGTGACGATGTCGACATTGTCCTGAGACACCAGCTTGTCAGCCTTCTGCTTGCCAATGTCCGGTCTGAAGCCGTCATCTTCCACGATGATTTCAACTTCCGTGTTGCCCATCTTGCCGCCAAGATGTTCCATGGCCAGATTGATGCCGTTCACCTGCTCGCCACCCAGAACGGCAGCCGGTGTGGTCAGTGTTGTGATGACACCAATCTTCACCTTGTCGGCGGCAATAGCTGCTGACGCAGTTGCCGATATGCCAAGCGCCAGCGCGCCGGCGAGAATCTTGCGGATCATTTGTATACTCCCTGATATTCTAAAATAGTGTGTTTGCCGTTGATGGCGGGTTCAGCCTCAAATCGATCCTAACATCGCGGCCCCGCTTGGCAATCGCTTTGTTGCCATACGGTTTATTGCAGGATCTGTTGCCCCTGCGCGTTGACCCCTGAGTAGAGCCAGCTCATGCCGTCATAAGCCTGTTCGGCAGACCGGCCCGACAGCATCATCTGCCTCAGTTCCGCCACCGGGCCGGTAGCGTGATAGATGTCGCCATACAGCCGGGCCGTCATCTGCACGCGCGCTGTGCGCAGATACCTGTCCGCCTGATAGGCGAGGAAGGCGTCCGCCGGATCAGCGTTTGCCGCTACATGGTGCGCCAGGCACACCGCGTCTTCGGTTGCCATGCATGCGCCTTGCGCCAGGTACTGCAGCATCGGGTGGGCTGCATCACCCAGCAGTGTGACACGGCCCTGGCTCCAGTCCTTGACAGGATCGCGGTCACACAGCACCCACATGCGCCAGCTTTCGATCTTGTCGAGCATGCCCATTACTTCGCGGCGCTGCCCGGCAAAACGCTGGTTCAACTCGCCGATATCGCCAAAGACATCCCAGCCTTCTTCATAGGCGTCTGAATGAAACACCGACACCAGGTTGAAGATATCGCCACGATGCAACGGATAATGTACCAGGTGGGTTTTTGGCCCGGCCCACAGGATCACCTCGTTTGCGTGGTTTGCCGCAGGTACCTCCGTCTCCGGCAGCACTGCGCGATAGGCAATGTGGCCGGACACGCGCGGGCGGCCGTCTCCAACCACGGTCTCTCGAACCCGTGACCACAGGCCATCGGCACCGATCAGCGCACAGCCATCCAGCGTGCTGTCGTCGCCCAACGTCACGCGCACGCCATCGCTGCTGTCTTCATAGGTCTCAAGCCTGGCACCCAGCCGGACTTCTACCTTGCCGGTTGCCTTTGCGGCATCGATGAACGTGTCATGCAGATCGGGCCGGTAGATCACGCCATAGGGATAGTCAAAGCGCGCATTGAATGCGGGCGTATTGAGCGGCACCCGCGTCACTTCCGAGCCATCCAGCGCGTCCATCATGACCAGCGCATCGGGAAACACCGCACTGGCCCGGATTGCGTCGGTTACGCCAAGCGCATCAAACATGCGAAAACCGTTCGGTCCCAGTTGAATCCCGGCTCCTGCCTCGCGCAGTTCCTCCTCGCGCTCGATGACAATGCTCTCAATGCCTTTCCGGGCCAGCGCCAGGGCTGCCGCGAAGCCGCCAATGCCGCCGCCGGCGATGAGGAATGGTTTTGTATTCACGATGATTGCCCCGGGTTGAATCGGTGTTGGTTTGAAATCTGGATACAACCCGCAATACCCGGTTCAGCAAGCCTTGCCTAGTCTGCGCCTGTTGCCTAACGTGCGCGGCTCACGATTCACGAGAGGACGCGCGCCCATGCTGTCTAGGGACATCAACGATCTCATCACCCGGACCGGTTCCGATACGCCGTGCGGCAAGCTGATGCGGCAATACTGGCAACCGGCTGCCCTGAGCGACGAACTTCAGGGCCCGCGCCCCGTGGTGCCGGTGCGCTTGCTGGGCGAAGACCTGGTGCTGTTTCGCGACAACCAGGGCAACCTCGGTCTGATCGGGCGTCATTGCCCGCACCGGGGCGCTGATCTGTGTCATGGCAGGCGTGAAGACAATGGTCTGCGCTGCCCGTTTCATGGCTGGCACTTCGACCGGTCCGGGCAGTGTGTCGAACAGCCCGGCGAACCGGCCGGCAGCACGATGCACGAGCAAATCACAACGACATCGTATCCGGTGGAGGAAAGGAACGGCATCGTGTTTGCCTTCATGGGCGACGGCACACCGCCGCCATTTCCCGAACTGGACTGTTTTGTTGCGCCCGATACCCACGTGTTTGCCTTCAAGGGCCTGTGGGAATGCAACTGGCTGCAGGCCATGGAAGTGGGCATTGACCCGGTTCATGCCTCTTTCCTGCATCGATTCCTGCAGGATGAAGACCCGTCTGAAAGCTATGGCAAGCAGTTTCGGGACACCGCTGCCAATACCGAAATGCCGATGACGCAGTTGCTGCGTGAATATCCACGGCCCGACATCGAGGTTGAAGAAACCGATTACGGACTGCGTCTCATTGCGCTCAGGCATCTGGATGACGGGCGCACCCATGTGCGCGTCACCAACCAGATTTTTCCCGACGCGATCTGCATTCCCATGTCCAACGAGATGACCATCACCCAGTGGCATGTGCCGGTGGATGACGAGACCTGTTACTGGTACTCGATGTTCACAAGCTTTGGCGAACCGGTGAACAAGCAGTTGATGCGCGAACAAAGGCTCAAGGAGCACCGCTTGCCCGACTATGCGCCGCTGAAGAACAAGCGCAATAATTACGGGTACAATCCGGAAGAACAGCAAGCCGAGACCTACACCGGCATGGGACTGGACATAAATGTTCATGATCAGTGGGCGGTGGAAAGCCCCGGCCCGATTTTCGACCGCACCAATGAGCACCTGGCCACCTCCGACAAGGCGATCATTGCCTACCGGCGCATGTTGCGCCGTGCAATTGATGCGGTGGCAAACGGGGGTCATCTGCCGGGTATTCCCAATGGCAAGGCGCTGGATACCAAGGGCCCGGTGGCTGTCGATGCCATTGCGCCGGACGCTGAATGGCAACCGGTCTGGCGCGAACGCGACACTGAGCGGCGTGCCGGGTGCTCATGGACGGTTTCGGCGGCTGGGGAATAGTTGATGAGTGATACTGGTCGCGAGGGATTGTCGGGGCTAGCCGGCACGGATGATGCCAAACGGCGCGCCGCGTGCGCCCATGTGCTTGAACAGATCGAAAACCACGGTCTGGATACCGTGCGGCTTGCCTTTGCCGACCAGCACGGTGTGTTGAGAGGCAAAACCCTGATGGCGGCCCAGGCCGCCAGCCTGCTGGTCAATGGCTGTGCCATGACCTCGACCCTGCTCGCCAAGGATACCTCGCATCGCACGGTGTTTCCTGTCTGGGAACCCGGTGCTGGTCTCGACATGACCGCGATGGAAGGCGCCGGTGACATGATGATGTTGCCGGATCCGGAGACTTTCCGCGTACTGCCCTGGGTCGAAGGCTGTGGCTGGCTGTTATGTGACCTGTATTTCACTGACGGAACCCCTGTGCCGTTCTGCGTCCGCGCGAAACTGCGCGAGGCGGAAGCTGAACTTGCGCATCGCGGTATGGACATCCGTTTCGGTCTGGAAGCCGAATTCCACATTCTGCAGGTCGACAACTGGAACAAGCGCCCGGAAGATGCCGGGCAGCCCGGTGCGGTACCGCAAGTCTCGCTGATGACCCACGGCTTTCAGTACCTGACAGAGGCGCGTGCAGACGAACTGGAACCGGTTACCGAACTGCTGCGCAAGGCCTGTGTGGCGCTCAATCTGCCGGTGCGTTCGATCGAGTGCGAATTTGGCCCCAGCCAGGTGGAGTTCACTTTTGCGCCTATGCGGGCCGTTGAAGCAGCCGACGCCATGAGCCTGTTTCGCTCCATGGTGAAACAGGTCTGCCGGCGCCAGGGGCTGCATGCGACATTCATGTGCCGGCCACAGGTTGCAAACCTGTTCGCATCCGGCTGGCATGTGCATCAGTCAGTTGTGTCGGCAAAATCCGGCGACAATCTTTTTGTGCCTGAAACACCGGACCAGCCTCTGTCGGCTCTGGGGCTGCATTACACTGCCGGCCTGCTTGCGCACGCGGTCGAGGCCAGCGTGTTCGCGTCACCCACCATCAATGGCTACAAGCGGTACAAATCATTCCAGCTTGCACCTGACAGGGCGAACTGGGGCAGGGACAACAAGGGCGTCATGGTGCGCGCCGTTGGCGGGCAAGGCGATCCTGCCACAAGGGTGGAAAACCGGGCCGCCGAATCTGCCGCCAACCCGTATCTTCATCTGGCCGCGCAAATCTGGGCAGGACTGGACGGGGTCGACAACAAGCGCGATCCTGGCCCGGCAAGCGATACGCCTTACCAAACAGACGCCGCCATGCTGCCGACAAATCTCATGGATGCCGTCGACGCGCTTGAGCACTCGAAACTGTTCCGGCAACGCCTCGGCGAGACGTTTGTGAACTATCTCGTCCATATCAAACGCGCCGAGATTGCACGCTTCCTGTCGGAGGTCACCGACTGGGAGCACCGCGAGTATTTTGATGTGCTTTGAGACTGTCTGCTGTCTCGATCATTCAGGTCAAGAATGGTCCAGGGTCAGTCCTGGCCCTGGGGTTTCAACAGCTTTGCTGCTCGTGCAAAGGCGGTGTTGGCAGCCGGCACACCTGCATAGATAGCTGTCTGCATGAACACCTCGCGAAGAGTGTCTTGCGAAACGCCTGCGCGCAGTGCTGCGCCCACATGCAGATCAAACTCCTCCCAGCGTGACAGGGACGCGCAAATCGCCAGCACCAGCATGCGGCGTGTGGTTTCGTCCAGCCCGGGTCGGGTCCAGATGTCGCCCCAGGCACCGCGTGTAATCATGTCCTGGAACTCCGCGTTGAATTCGGTCCGGTTCCGAATCGATTGATCTACCCAGTCATCACCGAGCACCGCTCTGCGGCGCGTCATTCCGGACATGAATCGATCATCGCCCGGCAAGCTATCCGCACCCAGAAAGCCAGCAAGAGTGCGGGTAAAATCAGCCGGGCGTTCAGCATTGGAAATATGCGCTGCGTCCAGCACCACATGCACAGCACCATTGATTTCTGCGGCTATCATCTCTCCACGCTCGGGTGGT